>JAQUBO010000168.1 GCA_028686735.1 Bacteroidales bacterium | reverse complement strand
CTATGTGGACGAATCGGTTTTGACATTGCTTTCAAAACGAAACAAAGCTATAGATGCCGTTATTTACACAAAAACAATCTCAAAACAATTAGAACTCGACATCAAAAAGCACAATCAACAATATCCGACAATAGAGGTAAAAGTATTTACAAAATCTCACGACAGGTTTCTAATTCTTGACAACGAAACAATTTATCATATTGGAGCTTCGTTAAAAGATTTAGGTAAAAACTGGGTAGCATTTTCAAAAATGGAACTCGAAAGTTTTGATATGATTAGTAAACTTGGGATTTAGATGCAAAACGAAATTTATAATATCGGCTTTAATGTTTATGATGAATTTCGTCATAGCATAACCGACTCACCCCCATTTATTACAAATATTGAAGGGCGTACCGAACAACATATTCAATATATGCCTTTTGGTGAATTGTTCATTAATCAATCAAACAATGGTTTTGACTCGCGATACAAGTTTACAGCTAAAGAACTTGATAACGAATTGCGAAGCAATCGCCGAACACCATTAAAAATAATAATGGATGTGAGGCGTATGCCCCCGACCAACTACACCTCGTAAAACTTTTTAAAGTTTAGTGTTTTTGCTTGTTCGATGTTATTAGGGAGAAGCTCGTGCAATTTATTTAATTTATTATCGGCGATGTTTTCAAGTACATATTCCAGCCACTTTTGTAGTGTAGTGTTGTTTAGTTTTCAGCAGGCAAAAAAACTGTAAAATATTGCTAATTTTTTTGCTTCGTTGTGTGATCAGAGAGAAGAAATGAACTCACTCCCCGCTGGCACGAGTTTTATTATCCGTGCCCTTTACCAATAAAATCTTCCCAAAAATCTCAATTCTCCAAAACTTTTCCTAATTTTACCTCATGCAAAATTGCGGAACTATTTTGCAGCGAATTATTACTATGGCATCAAATACAAATGAAAAACGAAATCATCATATACCAAAACGAAGACTCCGCAACAAAGATAGAGGTCAGGTTGGAGGATGAAACAGTGTGGTTGACGCAGGCTCAAATGACCGAACTCTTTCAGACCACAAGAAATAATATTACACTTCATATATCTAATATTTTTAAAGAAAAAGAACTTGAATTAAATTCAGTATGTAAGGAATCCTTACTAACTGCAAGAGACGGTAAAAAGTACCGCACAAAGCATTACAATCTTGATGTTATTATTTCTGTTGGATATAGAGTAAAATCTCTTCGTGGCACCCAGTTTCGCATTTGGGCAAACAAAGTTTTAAAAGACTATTTATTAAAAGGTTATATAGTTAATAATAGATTTGAACGTATAGAAAGTGAGGTCAGTCAGATTAAAAATAAATTATCGGAAATAGATGTTAAGATTTCTACAAATCTTCCTCCAAACGAAGGAATTTTTTACGAAGGTCAAGTTTTTGATGCCTATGTTTTGGCTTGCGATATTATTAAAACTGCAAAAAAGTCAATAATTTTGATTGATAATTACATTGACGAAAGTGTTTTAACTCTGTTAACAAAACGTCAGAAAAATGTAAGTGCAACAATATATACAAAAACTATTTCAAAACAGTTGAAGCTTGACCTCAAAAAACATAATCAGCAATATCCGCCTATTGAAGTTAGGGCGTTCACAAAATCTCATGACAGATTTTTAATTATTGATAACGAGATTGTATATCATATTGGAGCTTCGTTAAAAGATTTAGGTAAGAATTGGGTCGCTTTTTCAAAAATGAAACTTGAAAGCTTTGATATGATAAATAGACTTGGGGTTTAGATGCAAAACAAAAAGATAAATATGGATACTTATGCTTATGATGATTTTCGTCATAGCATAACCGACTCACCCCCATTTATTACAAATATTGAAGGACGTACCGAACAACATATTCAATATATGCCTTTTGGGGAATTTTTTGTGTCACAAAGAAACACTGAATTCGATAGCAGATACAAGTTTACAGCTAAAGAACTTGATAACGAATTGCGGAGCAATCGCCGAACACCATTAAAAATAATAATAGATGTGAGGCAAACTAATTACACTTATTTTGGGGCAAGATACTATGATAGTGATTTAAGTATGTGGTTATCTGTTGACCCAATGGCAGACCAAAGAAGTTTGGTGAGTCCGTACTCGTATTGCCAGAATAGCCCGATAAATAGAGTTGATCCTACTGGAGCGTTGGACAACCCTATTTACGATTTAAATGGTAATTTCTTAGGAACAGATGACGATGGCTTGAAAGGTGATGCTATAATAATGAATGCATCGGATTTTAAGCAAGGTATGTCACATGATGATGCAATAACTAAGGGAAAAACATTGGATAATATGAGTAATGAACAGGCACTAAAGTTTGCGAATAATGGAAACTTTGAAAAATTTCTAGGTCACTATAACTCATTAAGCAGTAGACCTGACTGGAATGGGCATTTGACTTTAGATGAAGCAAATAATTGGTATAGAAATGGAAACGGACAGGCATTGTACACAGATTTATCAAAAATAGATTTATCTAACTTATATTCAAAGGGTGAAAAATATGTTAATCAAGAAAAGTACATTAGTTTATTTAGAGCAAGTAACTCAACTAACGACGCTTTAGTTTATGGTCAAATTACATTAAAGCGTTATCCAAATCATCAGGTTCGAGCATATTCAGATGAGTATAATTTTGAAACACATAACCCATGGAATCCATTAAATTGGCCAAGGAATATCCAAACTAGAATAGGGAGATCTTATGCTGGAGATGGTCAAGAATATGATATTAATATCTATGGTAGTAAAACACTAAAACCATTGTTTCCATGGACAAAATAAATATTATAAGAGCCATTAAAATTTACTTACTCTTTTTTTTCGTTACTACAATTCTTCAAAGCTGCAATTATACTGATGATAAAAACTTAGGAGATGGTTTTGTTTATTATGCGGATCATGAAATGATATCAAGCAAAGATGGCAAATTTGGAGAAATCCCATCTACTATTATTAAATATAATATGATTACTTAATGTTATACCTAAATTCATTTTTATAGCTAATTCCTGCAATCAGAAGTCTGTCAAATTTCTTTTCACCAAAATACCGTCGATTAAACATATAGCAAAACTCATTGAGATAGCTCTGCAAGTATTCTGGCTGTATATCATGAAACGTATTTAAAAGCATTCTTTTAGCATTGCTTATCGCAATATGAACCCATGGAAGGACTTTTCCGACATCTTCTTTTTTTATCACTTTAGGGCGATGTTCCTTAACCAATATTTTAAGATTCGTGTAGGAAGTGGAATTGTCGGAATCGATAACAGCTTCTTTATCAACATGTTCAATAACTTTCGTGTCAATCGTAGACGCTTTCAAATCATTTATTACAAACATTTTGATATGCCCCACCTTTCGAGGTTTTCCTCGTTTGGTTGTTTCACCTTCAATTGGTATACTTTCAGCCATTACTAATACTTTAGTCTTCTTTTGACTACCTCTTCCTCTTTTTAGGGGCTTACTTTTTTCTTTTTCCTCCATTTCGGTAGAGAAAAAACCTTCGTCAAGCTCAATTATTTCTTTAAGATCATATTCAGCATCTCGCTTTCCCATTGCCAAACGTAACTTGTGAAGCATTGCCCATATTGGGTTATAGGTAGAGTGTCCCAACTGACGTTTAAGTTCTAGGGCAGAAAAAGTTTTTTTTGTGGAGGTCAAAAGATGAATTGCAATAAACCAATACCGAAAAGGTAACTGGCTGCCGTGCATAACTGTATTACTTCGCAAACTCTGTCGGTATTTGCATCGCTTACACTCAAAATTTTCCTTGTCTGATTTCCAATAATGTTCAGTACTCCCACATTTTGGACAAACCACTCCTTGTTGCTCTCTGTATTCCTTCCACTTAGCCTTGCATGATGCCTCATCTGGATACTGAGAGATAAAGTTTAATAGATTCATAGCTAAAAGTTCCTTTAATTGTAATGCAAAGATAAATAATTTAGGTAAAATATTGTGTATTCATAAAACGCAATAAAGCCCTTTACGATGAAGGCGTTATTTCTCTGGCGGAATACGAAAATGTCCTTGCGACTTACCAAATGGGAACAGCTGATGTTAAAGCTGCCGAGGCAAGTGTTACATCTGCCAACTTTGCACTAATAAGCTCACAAGCGACCATAAGAGAAGCACAAGAAAACTTGCGAAAAACAAGCGTTTATGCACCAATGGATGGTACTGTTTCTATGCTAAATGTCGAAATCGGCGAACGGGTTGTTGGTACCGAAATGATGGCAGGTACTGAAATGATGCGGATTGCTAATCTAAATGTGATGGAAGTAATTGTTGATGTTAACGAAAATGACATTGTTAAAATTAATCTTAACGATAGTGTTGATATTCAAGTAGATGCTTATTTAAAAAGAATATTTAAAGGTCTTGTAACAGAAATTGCAAACTCAGCATCAACAAGCGGATTATCAGTCGATCAGGTAACTAATTTTAAAGTAAAAATCAGAATACTCCCCGATTCATACAACGATCTTATATCTGATGGAAACGCATACCCATTTAGACCAGGAATGTCGGCGACAGTTGACATTAACACTAAAACAGTTTACGATGTCCCAGCTGTGCCAATATCGGCAGTTACAACGAGAGTTGATTCGGCTCATACAAAAATCGCAGCACAACAATCTAACGATGATAACTCTCAAGATAATACATCAAATGATGTCTCTAATCTTCAAGAGGTCGTGTTTGTTTACAAAGATGGATCCATTGCAAAAAGAATTGTAACAACTGGCATTCAAGATGCATATTTTATTCAGATAATAGAAGGATTAGAGCCAGACGAAGAAGTCGTAACCGCACCATATAGTATAATATCAAAAATCTTAAATGATGGAATGAGTGTTGAAAGAGTGAGTGTGGAAGAGTTATATAAAACTAAATAGAGCTTGTCCATAAAGTTCGATAGCTGCGTTATTACTCGCTTTGCTTATTTCGACAGGCTTCTATTGACAGACACTAAGTAGTGTCTGGTTTATCGGTGTTTTTAACATCATTCCTAACAAAAAAATTTTGCCCCAATTTTTTTATTTACATTTTCCTTTTTCTTACAAAAATTAAACATAAACCAAACACAATCCACGTAGGTATAAAAAACAGCTATTGCAATATAAATTTAGGGGGGGGGCAATATAATTTGTTTGCATTTTATATAATTGTTTTGTATATTTACATGTTATTAAGTGTAGTTTTTCGTGTGTTATGTAAATATGTTAAATGGAATTTATTTGTTATGAAATATGATAAAATAACATATCAACCAAAATGGATAAATTTACAATAAATATATTTTATTGACTGGTTTTTAATAAGGACTAAACAAAAGAACAAAGCTTGTCTAAACGTATAATTAAAATTTAATGTATTATGAAGCACTTTATTTCATTTTTAGTTACAGTAGTAATATTTGTTACTTCTTTTGCACAAAACGATACCCGTACAATTGACTGGGAATGGGCTCCTATTGGTGCTGTGTGGATGTATCAAACTGCGAATATGGCACCTGGCACTACTGATAGTTATGCACATTATTGGTATGTGCGTTCTGTAAAAGACACAATTTATAAAGGAATTAACTGCCGTAAACTTGAGGTAATACGCCATTTTAGTCCAGATTTTACTCCTACTCCAATGCCAAATAGATTTACTTATCAGGATGGCGGCGACATCTATTTTTATAATGCAGATATTGATGAGTTTGTGCTTTCATTTAGTTATGATATTCAGTATGGAGATACAGTAACATGGCAAATGCCTGTATTTGAAAACTGTGTAAATTCTTTTTTTCTTGATACTGTATTTAATTGGGAAGCAGGTTTTTTATCGGGAACAGATCACCTTTTTACGCCTTATGGTGTTTTTATGTTTAGTAATAATCCCATTAATTCATATAAATTAGGTTATCTAAATAACAATTGTTGGGCAGGCAAAATAGGGTTACATCCTGATTGTCTAAGCCATGGTTATGGAAATTATTTTGATTTTATGGGAATTGGTTCTGATATATTTGAATTAACGTTAGTAGAAGAATTGGTAAACCACTGCAGGTGTTATTATGATGGGCATATAAAAATAAATACTGCTGCTGCATATATGGGAGATACGGTCATTCGTGCAAAAGATTCTTGTCTTAATTATTATAATCATTTTAATAATATACAATTAGAACAACAAAAAGAAACACTACAAATTTATCCAAATCCAATTACTAATAACTTACATATCAACATATCCACAACTGATAATTATTCAGTTGAAATAATTAGTCTCGAAGGCAAAAGCCTGTATTACAAAACAGAACTAAAAAATGATGCAAATATAAATCTCGGACACTTAGAGCCCGGAATATATATTGTCTCGGTAACAACAAAAGAACAAAGCTTGTCTAAACGTATAATTAAAATTTAATGTATTATGAAGCACTTTATTTCATTTTTAGTTACAGTAGTAATATTTGTTACTTCTTTTGCACAAAACGATACCCGTACAATAGATTGGGAATGGGCTCCTATTGGTGCTGTGTGGATGTATGCAAACAGTAATATGGACTTTGAAAATCCTGAAAACATTGGTTTTGGTGGTTCAGTATATTGGTTTGTACAGTCTGTAAAAGATACAGTAAATAATGGCATTGCTTGCAGAAAACTTGAAACTTTTCGGTATCAAGCACCAAGTTATCAGCCTGTAAAAATGCCAGCCCGTTATACATACCAAGATGGAGGTGATATATATTTTTATAATAACAATATTGATGATTTTACTCTTGCATTTAGCTATGATTTAAATTATAGAGATACTGTAACATGGATATCGCCATACTTTGAAGATATTTATTGCAATTATTATCTTGATACAATACTAAATTGGGATGCAGGTTTTTTAAGTGGTGCTAATACTCCTTATATGCCGTATGGAGCATTTTTACATAGCAATATTCCTATTTCAACTTACAGGTTGTATTACACAGAACCATGTGTTAATACACTAATCTGTGGTTATCTCGGATATCCAGAATCTTTAAATAATTTGGGACACGGTATGCTTATTGATTATGTAGGACCAAGACAAAATTTGTCTGTAATCTCAATAGGAGGAGAGGGTACTGAACAAAGTTTTAGATGCTATTGCGATGGTAATGTAAAAATTTCTGAAGCAAATAGTTACCCAGAGGAATATGTATCAGGATATGCACAGGATTCATGTGTAAATTATTTTTATAGAAATTTTATAAATAATATTGAAACTTCAAAAACAGAGAATAAGTTTTTTATTTCTCCAAATCCTGCAACAAATTTTCTTCATATCAATTCTCAATCTAAAATTAGCTTTAGCTATAAAATTTACAATACTCAAGGGGGTTTGATAAAAAACTCTAATAAAGTTTATAAGGAAAATACAAATATTGACATCAGAGATTTAAAACAAGGAATCTATTTAATTCATTTTGATACGAGCAGTGTAAGAGTTGTGAAAAAGTTTATAAAATTATGATGATTAAGAGATGGATAAAAAAAGATTTAACCATAAAACTAATAATTATGAAAACATTAATTTTAATTGTGATTATTTATTTATTCTCATCTATAGTAAGTGCACAAGACACCAATGATACTGTGATTTTAATTTGGCATAAAAAGAATCTAAACACACTGCAGTTACAAGAATTTGATTCTTTAAGGAACTTCATTTTTAACACTTACGAAGATGTTGTATATTTCAGACAGGTTTGTCCAAACTATCCAGATGGCGAGAATTATTATCACCTCAGATGCGGTGAAAACCGATTATCAATAATGTCACAATTGTCATCAAAATCTAATATTTTAGACAGTATTCAATTTGATAAAGCTGTTAATAATTCTGAAATGGGTTGTGTAAATCCTATTAATGTTAACGACCCTTTAATGATAAACTATTATGTTTCAGAAATGCTTGATTTACTGTCAAGTTTCACAAGGTTGTTTATGATAACTTGTATTAATTAGTAGTAAAGATAAAACTTTATTTTTAAACTGCAAAGGATTTTCTTTAAATAATTTCGGATTAATTTTAAACCATTTTTCAAT
>JAQUBO010000167.1 GCA_028686735.1 Bacteroidales bacterium | reverse complement strand
GAAGCATTATTGTTCAACGCGAAATTCCAACCAATGGTAATACTGTTGAAGAAGTCTCTGTTGATCTTACTCCTGGTGTTTACTACGTAAAAATTGTTACTACTAATCAAACATTCGTTGAAAAACTTGTGATTGAATAATAAGTAATCTTATATCTTAAAAAAAGAGGCTGTCCGCTAGTAAATGGACAGCCTCTTTTTTTGTAATCCTCTATCTATTCTGTACCGCAGCAGATTGTTTTGTTCTTCTGTTCGATTGTTTCCGCCAACTGGCGGATTCCATTGTTCTATTGTTCTCTTGTTCCATTGATCTCTTGTTCGATTGTTTCCGCCAACTGGCGGATTCTCTTGTTCCAAAATGTTCTTGCTTTTTACAAACATTAACTTATGAGAAAATTAACCGATTACCGATTTCTTGTTCTTTGTGAATTCTTAGTGTCCCTTGTGGTTTTTTTTTACCACTAAGTTCACAAGGGAAAAACACTAGGAACACGAAGTGATAAACTCTGGTAAACTGATAAACTGATCAACCGTTTCTTGTTTTTTTTGGTTCTTCTGTTCAATTGTTCGATTGTTCCATTGTTTCCGCCAACTGGTGGATTCTTCTGTTCAGTTTACTCCGTCAGTTGACCGACGAAACCCCGATTACTTATTCCGACAAATGGAAAACAAAATAACAGAACAGACTACACTCCTGAAAATCATCGTCAATTCTAAAAGCTCAAATAAACACTTTGTGAGATAATGCTTCAATAAATTTAATTTTATATTTACTTTAACTCATATAGATAATAATCAAAATCAGCTAGCGTTGAACTATTTGCAATAAATGCTTTTATTTCGGAATCCTTAAAATATATTTTAAGAAAACCAGAACCCTTAATTCGCGAGTTTATTTTTACTTCTTGATCAGTTGCAATTTGTTCAGCTTTAATGAATATTTCATTAAAAAGGATATTGTTAATTTCAAAGTCTCTAGGTTCGCCACCTGAATAAGTTCCTGGATTATAAGTAAAGTTTAATGGAGTAATAATATATGCATTTGCATTTCCATCATTATAGACAATTTTAATTGGTTCATTAATTTCAGCAATTGAGTCATATATTATATATGGTCCTACTCGACTTTCAATATTTGGATCATTTGTGTCCCATAACCCATCATGAGTGGAAATTTTAATATTAACAAACTTGTTTTTGAAATCTTTTATATTTGAATTTGCAGTATTGCAGTTTATAAGTTTTATAAAGTATTCGCCCTCCGAATATACAAAATAATAATCTCCATATTCCAGAACTAATTCTCCAATCTTATTTACAAATGGTTTCCATGTAATTATTCCTTTTTCCCATATATACTCTACATCTTCAATATCTGTTCTTGTTTGATCATTTTTGTTATTTTCGATATTAGATGTCTTGCACGAAGTTAAGATAGCAATTATTATAATGATTGTAATTAGTGCATGTGATTTCATAATATAAATCTTATTTAAAGATATCAATATTTATGTTAATTTAGTTGACAAAACAAAAATAGGAATATTTTGCTTAAATATTTGGTATTAAAGCTTAAAATATTCATTACGCAATAATAATAATATGCTTTTTTGTTTTTTTCGATATTATAATTGTTTGCAAAAGAAAATACTTATAATTAGTGTCCGCAAGAAAACTAAGTAATGACAATTATCGATACTTTAGAGAGAGCAATTTGCAAGAATATAAGTTCTTTAAGTAATAGTGCAAAAATAAGCTTAGGCTTTTAGAGACTTTCCATGATAAAAATTAAATAGGTTGTCTAAAAAAGACCGTCTATTTTTTATCACACTTTTTAGAAGAGATATCACAATAAAAAAACGTTCTATTCCAATTGCTTTACATAATTTTACAAGTCTTATTATCAATAATATTTCTATCACAAAACAAAACTTTGTAGATTGCTTGATTTTTCATAAATTTGGGAACAATAAATTTAACGATAATGAAAACAAAAGCAAGTATTCTATTTTTAATATTGACATTAGGATTATCACTATCATGCCGAGTAAAAAACAACTGTGAATTAAATCACACAGGCACAATTATCATAACAAATAATCTAACAAACGATATAGAAGTTTATGTCGATAATCTTAAAGTGTTTAGTCTGCAACCTAACGAAACCAAAGAGACAGAAAAACCAGTTGGTCAACACATCGTAAATTGTTACTATCAAGGAGAAGAGTGGAGCTACACCCTTGATGTATTTGAATGCGAAAAACATACAGTTACAGTACCTCAATAATGGGTAAACTCCTAGTATATTCTGCTTCAGCAGGTTCTGGCAAAACACATAATATCGCTGGACAATACTTAATGCTGCTTTTTTCAAAAAGCCAAGCACATAAAAACATTCTTGCTGTTACTTTTACAAATAAAGCATGCGAAGAAATGAAAACCCGTATTGTCGAAGAAATGCATAATATTACTAAGAATAATTCTGAAAACAGGATTAATGAAATTCATGATTTTACAGATTTACCAAAAAACATAATTTTAAAACAATCTAAAAGAATATTTAAAGAGATACTGCATGATTACTCCCATTTCTCAGTTTTAACAATTGATAGTTTTTTTCAAAAGATTATAAGAAATTTTACTCGCGAAACTGGAATACAATATAATTATGAGATAGAACTTGATAAAGAAATTATTATCAGTAAAGCTGTTGATGACTTAATGAGCCAAAGCGAAAGCGACAAAGAACTTAAAAACAATATAATAGCATTAGTACAACAGAACATCGACAACTCTACCAAATGGGATTTTAGATACAATCTTAAAAGCTTCCTTAAAATGATTTTAGAATCAGACTATCGAAGCTACGAAAAAGAATACAACGATTTTTTTGCTGATAAAAACAATCTTTTCAATTTTTTTAATGAACTAAACGAATTAGAAGATGAGTTTATTTATGGTATCAAAAACTTATGTAGCAAACTTGAACAAACCCTAAAAAACAACGGATTAGAAGTCGCAAACTTTAGTGGAGGTAATGCCCGCAGTATAATCAGACGTATGCTTGCAACCGAACAAAAAGTAAAAGAAGCTCCATTAAAAACAAACGAGCATTTTAATCATATTGACAATATCGACAAATGGCTAAAACAAGCAGATATAGGCAAAGAACCTCTAACATCAACCACCAATGTGTTAATGCAGATTACTCAAAATTTATTAGATTTTTACATTGAACATCACAATATATACTATACATCTAGAATCATAAAAAAACAGCTTCCATATACTGCATTAATTAATAAGTCTTTACAAACTGTTCACAAGAATCTTTACGAGTCAGGCAAGTTCCTAATATCAGAAGTCCCAGTTTTTCTATCCGAGATAGCCACACAAAACTCATCATCTTTTATTTATGAAAAAACTGGCAGCTTTTATGAAAACTATCTTATTGACGAATTTCAGGATACAAGCCGCATACAATGGGACTCTTTTAAGCCTTTGCTAAGCGAAAGTTTATCTGTTGACGAAAAAGGGAGGCTTAATATTCTTGTGGGAGACCTAAAACAATCTATTTATTCGTGGCGTGGCGGAGATTGGCAACTTTTGGCAATAGATGTCGAAAAAGAGTTCCCATATTCATATAAGAAAATACCGCTCTTAGATAACTGGCGAAGTGGAAAAACAATAGTACATTTCAATAATGAGTTTTTTAACACTGCTGCAAAAATTCTAAAGAACACGGTAAATACAGATACTCCAGAAAAATTCCACTCTAATACAGGAAACTTGATTACAGATATTATTTATTCTGAAATTAAGCAAAATACACAAAAAGATTTCGAATCAGCAGTACAAATCGACATTTTTAATGAAAGTGAAGACACTAAAAGCGATATCATAAAAAATATGATACTGCAAATAGAAGATCTGCAATTAAAGAATTACAATCCTGAAGATATGATGATTCTAGTCCGTAGAAAGACAGATGGAACAAGAATCGCAGAGGAAATCATCAAACACTCGCAATCAGAACATGCAAAACCAGGCGTATCTTATGATGTTATCTCATCCGAAGCCTTACTAATTTCAGCAAATAAAGCGGTAAAACTAATAATATCATGCCTTCAATATCTATCCTCACAAACAAACGAACTTGCATTTAACGAAGCAGCGTATTCATATTATGTGCAGCAAAAACTCAAAAATCAAGAGATCATTGTATTTAACAAACAAACATTTGGCGAATATCTAGAAACTAATCTTAAACCAATAAAACAAACTTATCATTACAAGCTTTTGCACGAAACCTGCGACTCGTTAATCAAAATACTCGAATTAAATAAATCACAAGAAAATATCCCATTCTTAAATTCATTTAGAGACTTACTACACGACTTTTCGCAAAATAATCATGCCGAAGTAGATAATTTTCTTGAATATTGGGAAGAGAAAGGGAAAACCCAGAACTTACGCATCCCCGAAAAGCAAAATGCAATAAATATTATTACAATTCATAAAGCAAAAGGTCTTGATGCAAATTTTGTTTTTATACCGTTTACTGATTGGGGTCTTTTTAAATACAACAATACAATTTGGGTAAAATCCGAAATAGCTCCCTTCAAAGTGTTACCTGCTTGGCCAGCAAATTTTGATACAAAACTTGCAAACAGTATTTTCGAAAAAGATTTTTACGATTATAAATTTAAACAAATTGTAGAATCATTTAATATGCTTTATGTAGCATTTACAAGAGCTCGCATAGGCTTATTTATGTCTGCTCCCCAAAAAAGCTGTTTAAAAAATACAAGTATTGCCAATATCCTCAAAAATGGGATTGATGAACTAGCAAAAAACAATATCATAGAATTTGAAATTACAAGTAACGAAGAACTTACTACATATAAATGCGGAAATATTCCAGATACTATAAAAACTGAGAGTGAGCAAGATTATATCAAATCTTATGATGTATTTATTCCAGACAAACAAATTAAAATTAAACCCTTTTACGAAAAAGACAATCACGAATCTAAAACAGACTCTAATATCATTGAAGGGATAAAAATGCATAAAATTTACGAAAATATTAATCTTGCAAATGACCTTAATAAAGCACTATTAAAACTTAGTAGCACGGGCATTATCAGTACAAATGATATTGAGTATTACAAATCAAAAATCTCTAAAACGCTAAAACATAATTTTATTAAACCATGGTTTGATGGAACATACAAAGTTTATAACGAAGCTGAAATATTAAGTAGTGAAGGTAAAATTCGCCGTCCAGATCGAATAATGGAAAAAGATGATGAACTAATTATTGTTGACTATAAGTTTGGTGATATCGAAAAGCAACAATACATTAAACAAACAAAGAATTACGCCCTGCTATTAGACGAATTGGGATATAAAAATATTAAAACATATATTTGGTTCGTTATGCATGACTACCTTATTGAGGTAAATGTAGAAAATGACAAAACTGATAAAATTATCTTAAACTAATGAGAAAACTAATACGATTTTTCGTAAGACATATCCCCCGACCGTTAATGATAAGGTTTTCTAAACTTTTTTCATTTTTAATACGTCCTTTTTATATAGGCAATAATGTTAAATGCCCCGTTTGTGGCAGGCAGTTCCGCAAATTTTTACCTTATGGCAATAAAGCTGGAGTCAACCGCCTGTGTCCTAACTGTTTATCACTAGAGCGACATAGACTTTTGTGGATATATCTAAAAGAACATTCTGATTTTTTTACTACAAAAGCAAAAGTTTTACATATCGCACCCGAACAACCGTTTTACAAAAAATTTAGAAATTTAGATAATCTTGACTATACAACTGGCGACCTAGTTTCACCACTTGCCGACATTCATTTCGATATTATGAATATTCCATTACCTGCCAATACCTATGATTGGGTAATTTGCAATCACGTTTTAGAACATGTTGAAAACGATATCGAAGCTATGAAACAGATTTTAAAAATATTAAAACCGGGTGGGCAAGCAATTATGCAAGTTCCAATAAACTACACATATAAAGAGACACACGAAGATCTTAATATTACTGACCCCAAAGAACGTGAAAAAGTTTTTGGACAATACGATCACGTTCGCTGGCATGGATTAGATTATCCCGAAAGAATTAAAAAAGCGGGCTTCAAAGTCGAAGAGTTTGATATTAAAAATCATTTAAGTAAAGACCTCATCGAAAAATACAGACTTGACGAAAGAGAACTTCTTTTTATTGCAAAAAAGTAAAAAAATAGGAATAAAAGATAGGCAACCTAGAGCAACAAAATGACATCACCCCCGACCTTTAGAGACAGCGGTATTACTAAATAACTTCAGTTTTAAATCATCAATTAATTCCCAATTTATCGCTTCTTTATTCTTAGTTTTGAGATATTCATTAGTTTTTGAGAAATGTTTGCAACCCAAAAAGCCTTTATAAGCCCCAAGCGGTGATGGGTGCGAAGTTTTAAGCACCAAATGTTTTGATGGATCTATTAATGCCTCCTTAGATTTAGCAAAATTTCCCCATAACAAAAACACCAAATTATTTTGCTTTTCACTAAGTATAGAAATTATTCTATCAGTAAAAATTTCCCAACCTTTTTTTTGATGCGAACCTGGTGTATTAGCACGAACAGACAAAGTTGCATTTATTAAAAAAACCCCTTGTTTAGCCCAAGTTACCAGATTCCCATGACTAGGAATTTCAAAACCTATATCAGCATTAAGCTCTTTATAAACATTTACTAAAGACGGTGGTGTTTTTACCCCATAAGGAACCGAAAAGCACAAACCATGAGCTTGTCCCACTCCATGATAAGGATCTTGGCCTATAATAACAACTTTAACCTTATCAAAAGGGGTAAAATCAAAAGCCGAAAATATTTTAGAGATAGGAGGAAAAACTTCATATTTAGCTCGTTCTTCGACAAGAAAACTATTTAATTTAACAAAATAATCCTTTTCAAACTCATCTGCTAATTGATTATACCATGATTTTTCAATTCGGTCAATTTGTTTCATCATATTACAACCCATAATTAAAACTATTTAGTCTTTGTCAAGAGACTATTTAATATTTATCAATAAAGTCAAGTGTCTTTGCTATAATGGTCGAATCCCAGACTTGCAAAGTATTGGTAACCAGACGTCCGTCAGCTAAGGAATTACTGATTGCCCATGCAAGCCTAACGTGATACATTTATCCGCAAGCCAGCAAAGAAATACAGAAGTCATCCATCATAGATAGACACTAATTAAATATTATTTCTAAATCCTCTATTTGAACTAATTTTTCATTAGTAATATATACCTTATCATTTAAAAAACCACCATATTGGTTAATCTCCTCAACAATTTTTTCTATTAATTCAATTAGATTTACATATAGTGGAACTAAAACAGTACAAAGTGTATAAGCTTCCACAAATTCAATTTTCTCTATTTCACCTTCGTTTTTCTTAGAAAAATACTCAATTTCGCCTTTAATAATATTTTTTTGATATTCATTATAAGTTTTATCAAGAGAAACAAAAGCAAATACATATCTTAACTTATGTCCCCTACCTCCCAAACCTGAGGCGACATATATTTTAGACTCTTCGAGCAGTCGAGATTCAAGTAGCATCCGCCCTTGCTGACAAGCTAAGAAAGCCCAAGTTTTAATATCATCAGCAGCATTTTTCAAATAATCCTCAAGCAATCTAAAACTTTCAACTTCGCCAGCTGTGGCAAACATTGCTAGAATATCTTGTTTTCTTTCAATTGCAGTTTCTTCACAAACTAATTCGCTATACAATGATTTTAGATTAAATTCTTCCTCAATATCCGAAACCCTTTGCAAAGTCTCAAAAAACTCTATCTGAATCTCCGAATCAACGCTGGTTTCAATTATTTGAATTTTATCAGGATTTTGCAAAGCAATACCCCGCATTTTCTCCAACATATCTTCTTGATTATTATTTTTCATTATCTGCACATTAAAATAAAAAAACAAAGGTAGTTATTATTTAATTACCAAAAAATAGAAACCTATAACAGTACAGTGCAAACGCATACTTTTTTTATCACAATAATTTCAAATGTTTTTTATTACTTTTGAGTTCGCCAGCTGGCGAACTCATTTATTTTAACTTTTGACTGAACGTAGTGAAAGTCAAGGGTTAAAATATGC
>JAQUBO010000166.1 GCA_028686735.1 Bacteroidales bacterium | reverse complement strand
AGGGCGGGGATGGAGAACATAAACGAGAAAAAGGGCTTTAGCCCTGACAGTAATGAAAAATACATAAAAAGAAAAGCAACATCTCGCATTATGATTTAAGCGAGGCATAGATATATAATTCAAAACCATGCTCAGTAAATATATTTGTAAAAACCTAATCAGAGTTTATCTAACAAAAATCTTCCCCTCTCCTATTTTTAGGCAATTACCAACATGTTTTGCATTAACTATACCTGCTTTTTGCAAACTATCAATCACATTATCTTTTTCGGATTGAGGAACAGTAAACAAAAGTCCTCCAGATGTTTGGGCATCGCATAGCATAATTTTTAAGATTTCAGATAGCGATTTTTCCCAAACAACATGCTTAGAAAAAAATGATAAATTATTTGCACTTCCACCTGGAATAATTCCCGCAGTTGCCAGTGCCTCTGTTTCAGAAAAAAATGGGACTGTATTGCTAAATATTTCCACATCCATAGATGATGCAATACTAATTTCACTAAGATGCCCAATAAGTCCAAACCCAGTAACATCAGTACAGGCATGCACAGAATAATCAGCAATTATCTCAGCAGCATTTTTATTTAACTCACTCATTGAGTTTATAATCAAGATTTTTGTTTTATCCGACAACAAACCGCGTTTTAATGCAGTAGTCAAAATACCAGTTCCAATTGCCTTTGTAATAATAATTGCATCGCCTGACATAGCATTGGAGTTCGACCAAATTTTATCGGGACTAACCACACCGCTGACAACCATTCCGTATTTTGGTTCAGGATCATCAATAGTATGTCCACCCAAAATGCTTATACCAGCTTCTGCTGCTTTGTCGGACGCACCTGTCAATATTTGCTGCAATACCTCCATGGGCAACCTATTTGATGGGAAACCCACAATATTCAAAGCAAATATTGGCTTTGCCCCCATTGCATAAATATCACTCAAAGAGTTTGCAGCTGCAATTGCTCCAAAATGATATGCATCGTCAACTATAGGAGTAAAAAAATCAACTGTCTGGACTAATGCGGTAGTATCATTAATTTTATAAACTGCAGCATCATCTGAATTTTGGGTGTCAATTAATATATTTTCGTCATGCCAAATTGGAAGGTCTTTAAGGATTTTCTCAAGCTCCTGCGGTCTTAATTTACATGCACAGCCTAAGCCTTGGGTAAATTTTGTGAGTTTTACATTGTTAAGATCCGTATTATTTTCAATCGCACCGTTATCTTGCGAGTTCTTTAATCTATCAATTATTTTTGAAATAATTTCAACAGCATTAAGAATTTCTTCCTTTTTTGTTTGCCGTCCAACCGAAAACCGTATTGTTCCCATAGCAAAAGACTGTTCTAATTTTATTGCCGTCAATACTGGCGAAACATCTATCGAATCGGTATGACATGCAGCCCCAGCAGAAGCAGCAATTCCGTTGAGTTCCATTTCTGACAATAAAACATTTGCCTCAATACCATAAAAACTTAGATTAAGAGTATTTGCAAGTCGTAATTCAGGATGTCCATTCAGCTTTATATTTTTTATTCTACTTTTTAATTCGGAATGCAATAAATCTCTCATATTTTTTAAATGAAAGATGTTTTTTTCAATATCACGTTTAACAATTTCGCAAGCTTTACCGAGACCGACAATTTCGAGTACATTTTCTGTTCCTGCACGTTTATTTTGCTCGTGATCAGCACCATGAATAAGTTTTTCGAGAATAATTCCTTCTTTTATAAATAAAACACCAATTCCTTTTGGAGCATATAATTTATGACCTGCAATTGACAATAAATCGACACCTAGTTCTTGAACATCAACAGGGCATTTCCCCACTGATTGTGCAGCATCTGAATGAAAAGTAATATTAAATTCCTTACAAATAGTAGAGATTTCTCGTATTGGCTGAATTGTTCCAATTTCGTTATTTGCGTGCATAACAGAAACCAAAATAGTCTCTGGACAAATTGCAGTTTTTAATTCATCTAACTTAATTATTCCATATTCATCAACTGGGATATAAGATATTCTAAAACCTTTAGTTTCGAGATATTTACAAACTTCAAAAACAGCTGGATGCTCAATTACTGATGTGATTATATGTTTCCCACGATGCTCATTTGCAAAAGCATATCCTTTAATTGCATAATTATTTGCCTCACTCCCTCCACTTGTAAAAATAATCTCCGAAGATTTGCAATTTAACATTTCTGCCACTTGTCTGCGAGCATTTTCGACAGCCATTTTCGTTTTTGCTCCATAACTATGAGAACTCGAAGGATTACCAAAAAAGTCGTCAAGATAAGGCTTCATCGCCTCTGCTACTTCCTTGTCTATTGGTGTTGTTGCATTATAATCAAGATAAATACCCATTTTTATAGTTTTTCAACAAAATTAGTAAGTAATTCGGAAAAAGTTTATAAAGTAGTTGATATTTTCATGGCAAACGCATACTTTTAATGCAAAAAATCTTATGTCATGATTTTTGGTTTGCTAAAGCACCAAAAACACATGCCAAAAGAGATTGTGCTCTAGATTTTAACCCATGACTTTCACTACGTTCAGTCATGGGTTAAAATAATTGAACCTTTCAGGCTCAAAAAGTTTGTGTAATTCGTTGTGTTTGTAGCTCGATAAGAGTATAGTTTGCCCTGTTGATATTTTTAGCTTTCAGTTTTCATTGCACTAATTCATCTTCGAGTAACTAGAAGATGAGATTGTGTGTGGAAATTGACTAATCACTTGATTGCGAGATTGTGTGTGGAATAACAGAATCTATTCTATGAAACTATTTTGTTATTGAAGTTTTTTTGCAGCCATCAAATAAGATTTTGCCAAATCAATCAAGTCCTTATCCACATTGAGGATTTCGGCTATTCGAATTGCCTCAGTTGGGACAGTATCATCTTTAACCTCCATAAGCGAATAATCCATAAAATCGTTAATATTTTTCACAGATATTTTCTCAGAACTTGATTTATCTTTAAGTCCTTTAACTCGCAAACGACGGCAATCCGATTTTATACCGCTATAATGTGTTGTAATAACCGTGTCGAGTTTATATTTTTTCATAATATCAACAAAAGCAGAAACCAGGGCTTTTCCCTCATCGGGATTTGTGGTACGTGCTAATTCATCAACAAGAGCAAGAATGATTTTTCCTGATTTAGCTTTTTCAATAATACTGTTGATGTTCAGAATTTCCATAGCAAAAGATGACAATCCATTATACTCAGTTGCATTATCACCAATACTAAGTATTACGTCATCAACAATCTTTATTTTAGCTTCTTTAGCAGGCACATAAAAACCAAACTGGAACATAAGTTGGCTAAGAGCTAATGTTCTAAGCAAGACAGTTTTACCCGACATATTTGCACCAGTTATTAATACTGGTTTTTGGTCTAAACTAATATCAACAGCTTGAAATTCTTTATTTTGCTCTGATAAAATAGATTTAATAAATGGATTAAAAACCTGCTTATACTCAGTAATGTTCTTATCAATCAGTGGTTTACTCAAATTAAATTCATTTACGAGCATAGCTTTTGCTATTAAAACATCTAAATGAGCTATCCTATCAAAATTTATATTAAGATGCTTTGAGTAACAAATCAGTTTTTGAGATAATCTTTCTCTAATCGTGTCTTCAATTTCTATGCAATTCAATCTAATTTGTTCAGCTTTTTCAGGATCTTCGTCTAGTAACTGTTGTTGTTTTTTACGAAGATCTGACAATTTCTTACTATAGGAAGAGTAAATATAAAAAGAGGCTTCTCCCGATTTATCTGGATCGAGAATTTCTATCACATTGCTAAGGTCGTGTAATTGAAAAATATCAAACCCTTTATCACAAAGTATCTTGTTAATTGATTGTGAAATTAAGGAAAAATTTTTGATTTCAAATAGCTGAATATCATCTAAGACAAGCTCTTTATCGAGATTTCTCAATGTACCCGAGATATTATTTAGTTGATGCATGCGTAATTTTAGATTATCAATATCTGAACTTGACAAAGAGTTTTCAACAAAGTCTATAGTATATTCTAGATATTGTAGCTCAACCTTAATGTGAAAAGGCTTGTCCATAAACTTACTTTGCATTAGATAATCTCTAGCTGGTATTGAGGATATTTTTAAGTTATCGAAAATAAATCTTAAGCCCTCATTATTTTTAATATGTTCTTTAAAGTTCATCACTTGATAATTTTTTAATATCATAAACTGGCAAATTCAATTTTTTAGCCAATAATGTCTGCAATTTTTCGGAATCTAGCAAAAACCCATTAGGAGCCAACGGATTGACACAAACAGCCATCAGATTAGTTTTTAACAATACATTTATTTTCCCACCTCTATCTAAGAAAGACTTTAAAGAATTCTGACCTGCAAAAATGCGAGTAAAATCTCTAACAATAATTTCAGTTTTATCAATATTTACTTGTGTTCTAAGTTTATCGAGTATTTTATCGTTTAACACTCCGCTAATATAAATTCGATTTCCATACTCAAAAAGCTTATCAACAGACTTATCGAGCAAAAAGACAGAAGGAATATTCAAATCGTATATACTATTACTGTCATCAATTGCCCATAATCCTGTTTCGATATTCAACAAAGAATCGGCAAGATTAGACTTCCACTGTTTTAATTTTATTAAATCGTACAAATAAGCAGTTTTTTTTATCAGAGTTTGCATATTTGCCGAAAGGGCTGCACCAGTAGTAAGTATCATACTGTCGGTAACTGATGGCGACCCAAAACTTTTGCGTGATAAAGCCCCATCAACAATAACTATATCAGGATTATACGACAATAATTCTGCAATAAGCTCCTTTAGCCACACAGTTTCGGGCGGTCCAGAAAAAATAAGTTTGCCTTTAGATTTTGCTCTAGCAGAAATTAGTCTTCCCAAAGATGTTTTTCGATTGGATACATTAAGTATTTCTGCATCGATAAACTTTTTTGCAAAATGATTTTCGGAGGTAACAAAAATTGAATTAGCATTTAGTTCAATCTCTGGTTTTTTAGTACTTGTTACCTGATCGAGACTTTCTCCATCAATTCCAATTGATGTTATTGCAGGGATTTTATTCTTTTCGGTTAATCTTTTTAATATATAATTTAAACAGACTGTTTTGCCAGTATTTTTCTCGGTACCGACAATCGAAAGACTTTTGTGTTTTAATATATTATCTATAAATGGCAATCAACAATTTTTAAAATACCAACCAAACTAATCATTTTTAACAGAGCTATATTTACTACTCTTTATCAAAAAAGTCTTAACAAAACCAGAATAAGTTCATAAACAAACTTCAAACTCAATCAAGAATTTGAAGTTTAATATCTTTTAACGATTTCTTTTCTTTCTTGATAAGTTGTGAGGCTCTAGTGCTAATTGATCTCCCCTTAATAAGGAAGCTACTCCTTCATTTTGGAGAGCCTCTTTACAGTCTGCACACTCACAATTATCAACATAATTTTCTGGTTCTGAATAAGTTGTAATAACGCCTTCGAAGTTGCGTAAAACGATTTTTCCAGGACTTTGTGAGATTACATAAGTTGGCATTACTGGAATTTTTCCACCACCACCAGGAGCATCAACCACAAAAGTAGGTACAGCAAAACCTGAGGTATGTCCGCGTAAATTTTCAATAATTTCGATTCCTTTTGAAACAGGAGTTCTAAAATGCTCCAGTCCCATTGATAAATCGCACTGATAAATATAATAAGGTCTCACTCTAATTTTAACAAGATTTTGAACAAGATTTTTCATCACATGCACACAATCATTAATTCCTCTAAGTAAAACCGATTGATTACCAATAGGAATACCTGCATTAACAATTTTTGCACAAGCTTCTGTTGACTCATCAGTAATCTCTTTAGAATGATTAAAATGAGTATTTAACCAAATTGGATGATATTTTTTGAGCATATTCACAAGGTCTTCAGTAATTCGCTGAGGACACACAACTGGGGTACGAGTTCCAATTCTAATAATCTCAACATGCGGGATTTCTCTAAGCCTCTGAATAATAGACTCTAACATTTTATCAGAAACCATCAAAGCATCACCACCAGACAGTAAAACATCTCTAACTTGGGGTGTTTCGGCTATATAATCAATGGCTTTTTGTATTCTGTCAGAAGGCGATTGCTTATCCGTTTGTCCAGCAAATCTACGACGCGTACAATGACGACAATACATAGAACACATATCGGTAATCAAGAACAAGACTCTGTCAGGGTATCTATGAGTCAGCCCTGTTACAGGCGAATCTTCATCTTCATGCAAAGGATCTAAAAGGTCGGCAGCCGACTGATGCGTTTCCAAACCAGTTGGTATTGCCTGCTTACGAATAGGGCAACTTCTATCATCAGGGTCGATAAGACTAAGATAATATGGGGTAATAGCCATGCGAAGAGTTTGCAATGATTTAGCAACCCCCTCTTCCTCCTCTGGAGTTAAATTAATAAATTTCTTTAATTCATCAAGAGTTTCCACTCGATTTTTTACCTGCCATTTCCAATCGTCCCATTGTTCATCAGAAACATTTGGGAACATTTTCTTTCTGCCTTCGTTTATCATAACATAACAATTTTAAACATATAACTTTTCAAATAAATCTCTAATTTCTGCCGACTCACGTAAGATACTCAAAGTCAGGTTTGCATGACCTTTAGCATATCCGTTACCAACAATTAGGTTTATATCTTTTCCGATTCCTTCGGCTCCCAGTGCTGCTTTAGTAAATGAAGTAGCCATTGAGAAGAAATAAATTACCCCTTGCCCTTTGGTAATAAGAATTGAAGTCATCTCCGTACTTGGTACGTTCACATTATTAATGACAACTTCACACCCTCTTTCTCCAGTTATTTTGGTAACTTTATTATAAACCGCCATAACATTTGTTGCATCTTCAACAATTACATGATCTGCCAGTTTCATATCTCTAATTCTCTGAGCATTTTCCTCCGAGAACTCCACGACAATAACTTTACCATAAGGACCAACGTTCTTCATAGCCTGATAGCAACATAATATCCCAGATTTTCCGCCCCCTCCAATAATACAGACAGTATCACCTTCTTTCACTAATCTATCGACTTGGGCAGGAGCACCAGCAACATCCAGTGCAGCTAAGGCCAATTTTTCCGGAATATCTACAGGTAATATTGCAAATAGTCCAGTTTCAAATAAAATTGCATTACCCCTCACATCTATTTGATCATTTGTAGGGTCAAGCTTCAGAATTTCATCAATTTTTAACGGCGTAAGAGATAAAGACACTAAAGTCGCTATCTTTTGTCCCACTTTTAACCTTTTATCCGTAAAATTTGGTCCAATTTCACGAACGATACCAATAAGCATACCTCCCGACCCAGTAACAGGGTTTTGGATTTTCCCCCTTTCATCAATAATATCAAGGATCATTTGCTTCATTTTTTGAGCATCTGCCCCACAATCTTTTTTTATTTGCGTATAACTTGCTGAGTCTATATTCAGAGTAATTACATCAATTAAAACTTCATTGTCATAAATACTCATTGTGTTATCTAGCTTGTGAGCTGGTTGCGGTAAAGTTCCTTTTGGCTCTAAAACCCTATGTGTACCATATCTACATCCTTTTTTCATTCCTTATTTTATGAAGTGACTACGACTTTACGTTATCACTATTCTTTTTTTAGTTTATTCAAATCAGGTGGTTTAGCAAAGCTTTCACCACCTGATATTAGTTTATTAGCTGTACTTACACCCAACTATTTCATATTACTTCAATTTTATTAAGCATATAACTCAATAAATTTATTTTTAAGTTTTTCGCTTTCTTCAAGTAGTGCTAATGTTATTTCGGCATGTCCTTTTGTATATCCATTACCAACAATCATTGTAACATCGCTACCGACCCCCTCAGCCCCTAGAGCTGCTTTTGTAAAAGAAGTAGCCATTGAGAAGAAATAAACTACTCCCGAACTTTTAGTACAAAGAATACTAGTCATTTCAGTATCAGGAATATTAACATTATTTATTGTAACATCAGCCATTTCGCCCTTAGTAAGCTCTTCCATTTTCTCTAGAATTTCTACAGGTTTAGTAGCATCACCAGAGAATACATGATCACAAATATCTAAATCGATAAGTCTTTTGGTACTTTTTTGGCTATGGCAAAATCCAATAACCTTACCAGTTACTCCAGCACGTTTTTTAGCTTCGTAACAACACAACATTCCAGATTTACCACCTGCCCCAATAATCAATACAGTATCTCCAGGTTTAACAAGTTT
>JAQUBO010000165.1 GCA_028686735.1 Bacteroidales bacterium | reverse complement strand
TTTTTACACTTAACACCAAGATGCTTTGTTGGTTCTCCAGACAGAAATAGACACGATTCTGTCAGATTAACTTTGGCATTCAAGAGACACTTATCATGCAATAAACCAATCTTATTTGACTTTCTAAACACATGTTCAATAATAATTCTAATCTCAGTAAAGTAAAGACTGTCATCAAAATCAACATTTGGCTGTTCAATTGCTTTTAAAATTTTCAATAAGTACTTTGCAGTGTCAGATTCTGAAAAATGAGAATCGATAGCATCAAAAACTTTCTGATATTTATGCCTTATTATTGTGTTATTTTTGTCTTTACATGCCTTAATAATTTCATTACACAGACATTTAAAATCTTCATCATTCTTCTTAAAAAATTTATGATTTGCTGAATGACTATCTTTAAAAAGCTCAATTACGGTATCATTTGCAGTATGGATAGAACTCTGACCAGATAGAACGAAACAGGGCAATATTACACCTTGCACTTGTAGTTTCTCAATAGCTTTTACAGTTTTTCCAAAACCAATTGTAGTTGAAACTTCTCCAGTTTGATTTTTATTAGAATAAAATAGTCCATCTAAGATTATCGCATCGTATTGTAAATAGTTCGCATTTAACTCTTCAATTCCGTCATCAGCATTACTGTATCCAACTAAATCAATACCAAAATCAGCAGCATCATCAATAAATGAGTTTAATGCATTGCATTCATCGTCAAACCAAAGTACCCTGTATTTATTCATTTCCATTTATTTTATAAATTTCTCCTGGCAAACTAATTGTTAATCTCGTCACCATTTCAAAGCGCTGAAAAATATATGATTGTGATGAGAACAATAGCTTTCCTTCGTGCCTTTTAGCTATTTCATTAACATACCACAATCCAGTTCCATCTCCTTTATTTGCGCCCGAACTAAACCCCTTTTTAATAGCATGCTCAAACGAAAAGGAATGAGGCCATTCTAATCCAGAATTAGATATTATAATCACTACGACAGAATCCTGTTCATTAAAAAAATAGCTTAATAATATATGGTTATCTGACTTTCTATTACCAGAAGGAAAAGCATGTTTAACAGCATTCTCTATTAAGTTATTTAGTGCTTCTTCAAGCAATTTTTTACTGCCTCTCACGATCACACTCATATCAATTGCAATGTCAATGTTAACTTGTTCAAAATTCTTATGAAAAATAAAATCATTATTCTCATTATCCTCAATAGCCTTACAATAGCTGTCAATAAAGCTAAAAATATTAAAATCTTCTAATGGCTCCTCAAGTATTGAAGATTCATTTTTATCATCATCCACAGCATCATATATCTTAACCAAATCATTTTTCATAAAATCTAAATACTCTGCGAATGTGCGTTTCAACTTAATGTCTCTCCGTTTTAACATCTGCTCAATTTCAAGCTTTATCTCGGCATCAAATGAATTATATAAAGTAAAGAAATTACCTTTTAAATTCTTAACTCGTCCACGGATTTTATGACGCAAAATACTTCCATCAACGATACTTTCGTTTAGTGAATTAAATTGCTGAGTTAACAAATCTCTTCTTTCTTTAACTTCATTACCGATAAAAACAAATCTTTGATTTGGGTCTAAGACATACTCTCGTTGTTTATCAATTGAAGGCAAGTTGATTTTGACAAACTGCAAATCCGATTTTTTAAAAAATAAGCCAGAAAGAAGAAGTTCAAACTGTTCTTTCACATAAGCTTTTCTGAGTTCTATTGATAAGTAGTGTATGTCAATGATGCTTGAGTCAACTCGCAGTGCAATTATATTTGGAGAAATATAAATTGGTTCTTCATGATAAAAGAATATAGTTGGGTTTTGATTAAATCCAACCGATGTAATCAGCAAACATGTTTCTTCAATAATTGAATGGTAACTGTAAAGCAAATTAACACCTATGTTGGAAGTATCTAATACATAGTTCTGAGAGTCTCCACTCAAATGTTTTCCAGAAACAATTTTCCCTTCATGACCATCAAAAGTCCGCTTTAAATGAATTATTTCACAAAAACTCATTATTGAAACGCCATCAATGTCTTTCTTAAAATACCTTTTTGCAAGCAAATTATAATCAAACTGTTCAATTTGACTGTTACTTACAATTCGACACATACTGTTTTCCCTTGGGTTTTTACATAATGATACGAATGAATCGAATTCATTACTATAATCGGGACCATCTTTAACAGAATCAATAGAATCCCCATTGATGAAGTTAACATGATTAAGATTCGCTTTATTGTTATTTAAAACTATTATCGCAAAACCCATCGAGGTATTACTTAAAATACCTTTAGGCAAATTGATTACTGATTCAAGTAAATCATTCTTGATTATTTGGTGCTTTATTTGACTATTACTATTAGCCACTAAGAAATTATTTGGAACAATAGCAATTAATTTACCAGTTGTACTAGTAAAATCATTGATTGCACAATAAAACAAATCAGAATCCAATTCTCTAAACGGTCTATCTTCCGTGGGATAGGTTCTTTTAACCCCAACGGGAGGAATGGAAATAACAAAATCGAATTTCAACTTTGCTGGGTTCCAGTTTCGCTCCATGTCATCCAAAATAAACTTTGAACTATTTAATCGACTGGCAGCAATCAATCTCATTAAACCGATTAAATACAACCTAATATTCTTCTCCTGTCCAAAATATTTAAAATTGCCACTAAGTTCAATGCCAATATCAGCTGGGCCTGCATATGGGTTATAGACGGAAGAATTATCAGGAATTTCAACAATTTTACTTAATAAATTGAATAGTTTTTTTGAAATAAAATTATCTGATTCAACAAAAAGCATATCGCTATAATAATCGCATAAATCTTCAAAATTTTGAGATATTGAATGATCACTGATTTCTTCTTGAAACTCATAAACCTTGTCAAATAAAGCCCTAAACTTTTCTGGGCTTAAGGACTTAAAAAAGTCAACCAACTTGTAAAACAACAATTGATATTCTTTTGCTCCTTCCCCATTATATGTCTTAATATCCATTTCAAGCGATTCGATTGTAGTACAATTTGTTGTTGAAATGTTTTGTGCTCTTAAAAGAAATAGATAAAGAACAATAATATAATCAACATAACTTTCAGTCGCGCTCTTCCCATAAGCTTCAGTATAAAAAACATCTGTTTCATTTAGGAATAACAACGGCTTTATATCTTCTTCGAATTTTCTAAATCTACTTATTCTCAAATCTTCATAATTTATGTCCATAAAAGCTTGCAATTAAAATTTCAAACAAAGATGATTAGCATCTATGCACTCTATCTGCATAGTTACTGATTTTTTGTAATAATATCATTTGCCTTATTTAATAAAATTCTTTTTAAGGGTTCTGGGGCAACAATTCTCACATTTTCGCCTAAGGCAAACACTGTTGCAATCAATTCATAATTTATTTTTAGTTCCAGCTCAATCTCAACGTATTTACTCGTTTTACTTATTATTTTCTGCGAACCATGTAATGGCTTTGTTTTAATATATGGCCAATAATCAATATCTATCTGTAATTGTATCTTTTCAGTTGGTTTATCACTCTCAATCGTTACCCCGACAACATCCTCAAAGTATTCCTCAAAATCAATTTCACTATTAACAAAATATGGGATTTTCGATTCATCAATAGAAACGATTCTGTCTAAGGCAAGATTCTGAATTTGCTTGCTCTCGTTGTTTAAACCAAAAATAAACCAGCGATTGTTATATTGCTTTAAGTGATATGGATGGAAAGTATATTTCACGGATTCAGCCATCTTAAATCCTTGGTAAAGAATGTCCAAAGTTTTTTGGTAAACAATAGATTCGTACAAAAATGAAAAATGCTCAAGCCCAGCTAAATATTTATTTTCTTCGAAACTAACGACCTTGTTATCAAGTGTTTTTATCCCCAAATTTGATTCAAGTCGAGCTATTATTTCATCCATCCATTCAAATTGGGGCATACCTTTTAATCTCGAAAGAGTAAGCAATGCTTCCTTTAACTGGTCAGTCTCTGTTGCGGTAAGTGGTTGGTTATTTATCGAAAATTTCAAATCATAATATCTGAAATAAACCTTCTTGCCATCTTTATACCTTTCAAGTGGAATTGACCATCCCTGCTCGCTTTCCATGAAATTAATATCGTAAAGTATTTGCCTGCGTTTCACCCCCCCTGTTCCATCATACTCGTAAAGCGCATCGTTGCAAGCCTCAATTAAGTCATCGATATAAAAGTTGCGACCTTTATTTCGAAAACATTTGTCTAATGCTTGGTATCTTATTATTGCATGCTTGTTAGTACCCACTTTACATCAATTTTTGAGCAGTAAATATAATAATAATAAATTACCGAAAGAGAATTAATACTCAATTTTTGATTATTTGCCTAGATTTATCCGTACTTTTTCAAATTTTGAAACTAAGTTGGAAATAAAGTCTTTGTCTGGATGTTGAATTCGTAATTGATTATCAGAGAATTGAACATATGCTCCAGAAACACCTTTGATTTTAAAACTAAACCTGATGCCCTCAAATTTTGAGTATTCATTAAGTAAGAAATTAAGACCTTTAATATTTTCAACGCTATTTATAAAGTCCCATTGCAATCCCTTGACATTACTTATTTCCATGTTTTCAGGAAATAGATATGTAATTCTAGGACTAACTCCCTTTAATAATAATGTATTTTTAGTTCTTTCAAAGTCGCTTTTATTTTTATCAACTATTTCACTAAAGTCTGAACATACAACTGGTATGTAACCAGCTGTACCAAGAGACTGACGTCTTTGACGCATTTCTGTCAATTGAATATCACTTTGTCGTTTTAAATACCTCGTCAACACGTCCTGATTATTATCGAGATCAAGTATATTTAAAAAATCAGGAACACAATTTGCCAATTTCACTTTATAATAGTCGTGAGGGAACAGCTCAAAATGATTCACCTTAAATATTTCAAACGGTTTTTTAGAAACATCTATAAAATATTTGAACGAATTGCTGCAAATCGGCACCCAGTATTTGGCAAAGAAATCCTTTTCTTCTGGATGCTGCATCTGTAAAACTAATGCAATCCATTCCTTTTGGCTCTGAACCATATCATCAGGATTAATAAGCTCCAGATCATCATAAATGTCATTCAACAAATAATACCCAAAAATGTAACGAACAAAAGCAATTGCACTTTCAAAATCATCTTTCCAGCTCTTTAAAAATTCATGAAATAATATTTCCTTGTCTGTGTTTGTCATTGATAAAATATTGGTTTCGATGCAAAAATATGCCAGATGTGTGCAATGAGTTTGCACAGTTCAAAATTAGTTGTTTTCTACTAGATCTGGTTGCGGATGTCGTTGCACCATAAAAGTGTTTAATCTTTCAATCACTTATTTTTAACTTTCAGTATTTAATTAGCTGTTTTACGATAAAATAATCTTACTAAAAAACAAAAAATGAATAATAACTAATAATCTAAGAGATTGTTAAAGTAAAAATAGCAAATAATACGCCTGTTTTTTAATGACACATGTTTGCATTATATCCATTCCATAGTTTTACATCTATTGTTAAGATTGATTTTTAGCTTCTGATGCGTGTGTAGGTGCGTAACTATTTAAAATCAAAGCCTCTTTTGTTTAAATGGTATGTCAAGCTAGTTATATAGTCTGACATTTCCCCATCTGAATTAGCGTATTGAAGGATCTGTTCTTGACTAAAAGTATTATATTTCTCAAGCATAGCATAGTAGTACTCATTCATGATAAATTTGAATCTGGCAATATTCTCAAAATCAATGGTAGCAATTTTCAAATCATTTACAAAAAAATATTCAGTCTCTTTTGGATTCTGATAATTAAGACCTTCATACATAAAGAGAGTCAATTCTTGTCCAAGATCTTCATATTCGGTTAGCCATTTTAATAATTGTTTTTCGTCGTGTTCATTAATTTGTTCGAATTTGTCGAAAGCTTCTTTAGCTGCATCATTATATTTTAAATGCTCTGACATTCCCTTAATTCTATAGTAAAGCCAATAGAAATTTTCAGTTTCATTCTGAGAAGTGAAAAATATGCAAATTGATTCATATAACTTGTAATATTTCCTTAACCAAGGTATGTAAATTGTTTTGTCAATAATTATGTCTTGATTCCTATATAGTTCGTTATATGCTAATCTGAATTGCCTTATTTCAATGAAAAAATCTGGATTATGCTCATTTACAAGCTTTTCATCATCTTGAATATCAATTTTTATTCGGTTCTTTTTAGTAATTGATTTATCATTTGTCTCAAATTCATTGCAATTAAAGATATCGGTTATGTTATTATCTAATTCTTGAAAAATTAAATCAATATGTTTCTTAGAATTGTGCCCAATAAAAGAATATCCCAAGCTTCCTCTATTTAGACAAATTCCTGATTTACAAGAGCCGGGCAACATCATTAAATGAGTATCTCCATTTTCTTTGAAAGTTAAAAATGCGTCACTTATTTTCTCAAGAAAAACTTCTTTCCTTGCATCTTGATAGGTTTTATTGTCATCTAATAAAACATCAAGCATGTTTAAATCCATCTTTTGAAAGCTTTCGAATATCAGTTCTTTTATATTTTTACTCATGTTTTTACAAAATTATAGTTTTAGTGCTAAAATTATATTTTTTAATTTACCTTTTGCATTTTTACCACAATAATTGACAATTTGATCAAGCCTTATTACAAACACTTATATTGATTTCGATGCAATATTATACCCAATATGTGCAATGTATTTGCACAGTTAAAAATCATTTTTTTTGATACAATAAATAATAGTCCTGCAGCAAACACTTACGCAGTCAATACCACCGAATTAATCTTTTCAACTATTTCAATTACTTTATCCTGGCGTTCATCATTAAAAATTCCAAATAGACCTTGATCATTTAGGTCTGTGTATGGAGGTTTTGCTAATTCTTTCAATTCAATAATTCCATTTTGAGCAAAGTGTTTTACATTAAGTTTGATAAACTCCATTTGGTCAGGTCGTAACTGGAAGCTGCTTAAAAAGTCAGAGAATTCTTTCAACACAGATTCTTCATTCATGCCGATAACATTTCTTACCAATACACATAGGGGCTTCTCTCCATAAGCTTTGTCGTAATCCTCTTTTGTCCCAATTTCTGAATTAAAAAGTATCTCTTGTAACTTTTCAAGTTCTGCAGAATTCAGTTTAATATTATGGCGAATCTTATTTATGATTAGATTTTGTTTATTATCCCTAATATATCTTTCGATTTTTTGCTTATATGATTTGCTTTTCCCATAACCCATCTGAGCTTCATCAACGGTTTTTCTGAAACTATTTTATCCGTAAAATCTGACTCATAAATAACCGGTTCGTTTTTACATTGTTTTACCAAAACATCAAATTGATCCCTTGGCAGTAATTTTATCAATTGTTTAAAAATCGGCTGACCGACTAATTTTTATTAAAATCTTTGCTCATGTCGTTTTTTATTTTTTGCAAAACAAATTTACGACATTAGGGTGAACCCTTATGGTGGTAGCCCTACTTTTTTTAAAAATTTAGTCGGTCAGTACTGGTTTAATATATTATTAATAATAGTATTTCGTTAGATTTTTTTTGAATCAATAGTTTACCGCTCCCAAACGATTACATAGTGAGGGTCGCACAATCTTTTTTTCTTGGAATCACATTACTGATGTTTTCAATTACCATAATTCAAAAATAGCAAATAAAATGATACCATAATATTTTAAGTATAAGAATTAACTTAATCCGCTTTAAGAGAGGGCTGAACCGTTTTGGTAGGACATTATTTCCTAACTAATTTGTATAGAACTAAAAACGTAAGCTTACCTCGAAGGCAACCTCCAAACCACCAACAAAAACAAAAATCCCAATCCAATTAGAATAGGGATTCTATAATTATACAAACCAAACAAATTTAATGCTCCATTTTCGGACTTCGGAGCATTATTTTTCACTACCACCTTCTCCACAACCACTTCCTTCTCCACTATCACAGTATCAGCCGCATGCTCAGCTTCGACATAAACAGTGTCCAGGACTTGATGGATTTTTACTGTGAGCTTTTCTTTGGTGATGATAACGGTGTCTGTTAGTTGATTTTGATTGAATGATGTATCAATCCTGGTTTCGGGAATTATGGTTGTGTCCCTGATTCTGATGGTGTCGGTAGTTGCAAGTTCAGGATGGAGTGCAACTAAGCGATTTAGTCGCTTTTTGGGTGTGCAGGAGCTTGTTAAACTTACAATTACTGCTGCTAATATCAATAGGTATAAAAACTGTTTTTTCATGACTGTTAATCTATTAGGTATCCTTTTGATGAAAAATATTCTCTTTCGTTGATGA
>JAQUBO010000019.1 GCA_028686735.1 Bacteroidales bacterium | reverse complement strand
GCTATTTATTATCTAATGTATTGATTGCCAGAGTTTTGTGCAAGAGTTTTTAGCATTATTTATTAATAGTGCATTGTTAATAAGTATTTGATTTACAATTGATTATGAGTTTTTGTCATGTACTAAGGAAAAACACAGTATTATTATTTGTTGGTATAGTCATATCTTTAATTGGCTATACGCAGGAAATCCTAATAAAAACTATAGATTCAAATAATAATTTACCAATTGCATTTGTAAAAATTTCATCTAATGCTACTTGTATGGGCTTTACAAATGAAAATGGTATTTTAATAATTAATAAATCTGATATTATTAATGACACAATATTATTAAGTAAGTCTATATATCATTCTAAAGAAGTTAATGTAGTAGCATTAAACGATAACTTTTCTGTTGATTTAGAAAAACTTAATAAGTCAATATCCCCATATTATTCTAACGAGGATATTTTTACTTTAATACAACAAACTCTAGATAATTCTCAAAAAAACAGCCCCAAAAAACAGTTTTTAGGCGTAGTAAACTATTTATTTACATCTAGTTTAAGTTCAAACCCAGTAGTGAAAAAAGAAGTTAAAATGCCATTTTTTATTACCTCAACTAAAATTAAAGCTTTAGTAAAAATTGATAAGACAATAAAAGTTTGGCTGAAATCTACTCTTAATTCAGAACCAATTAGATATCGGGCACATAAACCCTTATATAAGAAATCTGCTTACAGCTATGCCGTTGACTCATCATATATAAACGCTTTAGGAGAAACAATCCTTATCGTGAGTATTAAAAATAATAAATTTCATCGCTCACAGCTTATAATCAATAATAGCAAAAAAGCAATTCTTGAATTTCACAATTATTGGAATGCAGGTAATGACCACGGCATATCAGAACCAGATTATCATGCAATATATTCTCTAAACGATGACTTACTTTGTCCAGAATATTTACTTGCAAAATATTGTTATAAGAAAAATGAAGAAATTGATGTACGTGAAATTCAAATTCGTTTTAAATAGTCTATAGCAAGTCTTAGTAATATTTATCTACATTACAACTTACGAGGTTATATGTTGACCTGCCAACTGGCGGAGAAATGCGAGTTGCAAACATATCACCAAACTTTTGGGTGTCATTTTTTCACCACTGGATTCCAATCCAATTCATGATTCCAGTTTGCTCTAATTTCATATTCGCCCGGATAATAATACACGGGTTCGGGTTGTATGCCTTTATCATAATTGCCAGTATCCCAGCGCATATTCCCATTATTATCTTCAATTGCTCTAATATGATATTTGGCAGGTTTTAAGTACAAAAATTCGACTAGTCCATTTAATGAATATTCTTCTGCAATAATTTTATCTCCTTTTAGTATTTGTATGATATAGTTTTTTTCTTTATCCTCAAAACTTAGTAAAAGATTGCCATATTCAATTGAGGAGTTGGTGCTAAAACTTAAACTGTCTTTTAGATTGGACAGCCCATTATTATTCATAACAAAACCTTCCTCAATAATAATCCTGTACTCAGTTTTTTCCAAAAAATCAGCCTTAATTATGAGTTGTAAGGGATTCACACTATCTTTAATAATTCTAAACTTTTTAGCCGTAAATAGTGAGTCTTCTAATGCTTCTAGCTTAATTTTTTTGGAACTTATGCTATCGACAAGAGTATTTGTAATTAATCGTAATTCCCTATGAGGTTCTTTAATTTTATTAACCGATACTGATATTAAACTATCAAGTATAGATGTTTCAGGCTTTTCAAAAATCAAGCTATCTAATCTTAGAGTATCAGTATAAACAGGATCACGATAATTAACTAATATTTCGATTTTGTCTGAGGAAATGAGCTCTTCGTTTTTAAGCCAAATTTTAACCGTATCGGGATTTTGAACAGAATAAACAATTGCATTTTTATCTTCAAGTATATTTACTTCAAATTCTTCATATTGTGTTGTATTAAAAACAAACTCCAAATAATTAGCTTTTAAACGCTTATACGATTTTATAAATTGAGCTTGTTTGTTTTCGGTAAATAAAACTAGCTCAATATCTGATGGTTGATTTTTTAATATTTTTTTCTCATTACCAGCTGTGTCGGTAATCTGAACCTGTTCAACTATAGGCGTATAAATACTATCAATAAATGCAATACCTTCTTCTGGGATATCATACATATAATTATAATTATTATCTCTAAGTGCATAAATACGATATGCATTATCTCTAACAAAAGGGATAAGAAACTTTCCATCTTTGTCAACTTTTGTTAAATACGCTGGGTTGTATGTTTTTATGGCAGAATCTGCAAAAACATCATGTAAAATTACCCATGCGTCATCTACAGGTTTTTTTGTAAAAGCGTCGATAACCGTTCCCGAAAAACTTAACGAGTCTATTGCTGGGCCAGTTGAAAAGGCATAAACAAAACTGTGCAGAGCATTATTCTCATTATTATCAGCAATTGCATCATTAAAATTTAGACAATAAGTTGTATTTGGTTGTAATTGTTCGGGGTTTAATGAAATTTTAATCCCTTTGCCTTTTAATATAACTACAGGATTTTGTTCAATCGGTGGAGAAACTATTAGTTTTTGATTTAAATTATTAAGTTTTACATACTCATCAAATTTAACATAAATGGATTTTGCCTCGAAATTTACGGATCCCTTTGGAGGATCAGCCTCAAGCATAACAGGTGGCGTGGTATCTTTAGGACCTCCACTAACAGCAACTTGCTTTGCACATGCAAAAAACAAAATTGGCAAAAACGTTAATAATAATATTTTAATCTCGCGCTTTGGAATCATTTCTTTGAATTATTTTACAAAAATGCAAAATTATCGTGATAACGATGTAATAAATGCTAAAAATTGTTTTTTAAACAGAGTGAAATTTGCCGATGATATAATTAAACAATTGTAAATCAAGGGTTCTGGACTGCATTATATACAAAGACTATCTATGTTTATTTTTCCAAACTTGTGTACAAAAACTCCTCTTTTTTCTTTTTGATATTTTCCCACCTTTCGACTATATTGACTTTTTGCCTAAAATTTATAATATTTTTTAACCCAGTTACAAACTTGTTTTCGTTTTTAGATTTTTTATATTCAATTGTATATTCAACAATTTGATTTTGTTCTTGTTGATGTGGTAAATCATATCGGTACTCCATAACATCTATTGTTGAAAACGATATTTCATAATTTAATTTTGTTGCTTTTTTAAGTGGCAATCTGCTTGGGACATCAAGTCTTATTGGTTCTTTTTTTACTTTGGCAAGCGATGAATTTGTGTGAAAAATCGCATTATTTATTGGAGTTTTTGTTTTTTGTTTTTTATTCGTGATAGTATCTTTTATTTGATGATTGTAAATTACATGTTTTAATTCTGTTGATATATTTAGAACTTCGTTGTTTATTGGTTTGTTAGAAATATTAATGAAATATATTGATATAACAAGAATTAAAGCCATAGCTGCTAGGCTGCTTATGTATGCAAACAAAGGTACTCGAGTAGATTTTTTTAGCGATTTTTTATTTGGAAAAACCAGGTTTGTGTCTGGTACGAGCACTGTCTTACTGTAGTTTGAATATAGCTTGGCGATTTTGCTGTCGTTTTTTATCTTATTTGTAATAAACGCATCATTTTCACTATTTATAACACCTTCGATTTTTGCTATTAATAGATTTTCGATTTGATTTTTATTATATAGGCTGGATTTTTTAGGATACTCTTTTTTATAAATAGGCAGTTTGAAATTTTGTACATCAATTAAATTATTTGCAATTGAAGGGTTTTTCTCAAGAAACTTCATAAGCTCGTTCTCTTGATATATTGTTAAATTTCCATCCAGATAATCAATCCAAAAAACTTCGTAATTATTTATGTTTATAGTGTCTTTCATTTAATTATCTCCTCAAATTCCCCGATGTGTTTTTTTAAATGCTGACGTGCACGGAAAATATAAACCTTAACTTGCGATTCGCTTAGTTCAGTTATTTGACCAATTTCTTCGTAAGTGTATCCTTCATAATCTCTTAATAAAATGACAGAACGTTGAATTTCGTTTAATTTTTCAAGTGCATTGTTTATAATCTCTCTGAGTTCAAGCTGTTTATAATCAAATTCGTTACTTGCATGACGATCAGTAATTTCATCGGAGTTTGTTATGTGTTTATCTCGTCTTATTATGTCTATCATTCTATTATAAGCCGTTTTAAAAAGAAAGGATTTGCCTTTTACAAAATCAACAGATTCATAATTTATCCACAACTTCTCAAAGCTATCCTGTACAATATCTTGGGCTTTAAACTCATTTCTGATATTACTCAATATAAACCTATAAAGTCCATCAGCATGCTTATCAACTATGATATTGTATTCTTTGATTTTCATTATTGCTAGTTTGACGAACAATTATACGCAAAAGTTACAGGTTATGAAAATAAAACCACTAGTGGATTATAATACCCTTGTAAACAATAATAAAATTTCAATATTATTAGTTTTGTTTTATTATATTTAGTAAGTTTACACAGAATTTTAAATTTATTTATTATGAAAAATATAGTTTTATCGTTGATTATGTTGTTTTTAACAAGTGCACTGTTTTCGCAAAAAATAACTGTACAAGAAACAACAGCTAAAATGCATAAGGACAATAGAAGTGCCTTAACAACTATGGTTTATTACTCTGATGCAAAGGCAGTTGAAAAGGAGTTAAAAAGTTTATTAAAGTCATATAAGGGAAAAGTAAAAACAAGTAAAGGAGTTTTATTTGGTGATGATTTAATTATAAGTACAATAAGCGAAAACACAATTGATGTTTATGGCACTGTAAAAGAATTTAAAAATGGGGACATTGAGGTAAATGTGGCTTTTGATCTTGGTGGTGCGTATTTAACTTCGGCAACACACCCAACACAATATGTTAGAGCAAGTGAAATTGTTAAGAATTTTGCATTTAATCTTACCGAACAAGCTTTTTCTGAAATTGTAAAAAGTGAAGAAAAAGAGCTTGATAAATTTACTAAGGATTACGAAAAAGTTGTTAGCAGTAAAGAGGATTTAGAACAAGAAAACAAAGACTATAAAAAACAGATAGAAAAAAACGAAAAAGACATCGAAAAATTGTCAAAAGAAATTGAAACTCTTTCTGGGAAATTAAAAGAAAAGCAAGAAGCGTTTAAAACTCTAAGAAAAGAAGGAACAAAGATTAAATAATAATCTTGCCGACAATTTTGTCGGCATTTTTTTTAGTCATTGTTTTATTATTGTAATCAATAGTTCTATCTTTGAACAAAATTTAAAAATTGTCAAAAATGAAATTTGGTGTAATAATTTTTCCGGGATCAAATGGTGATCATGATATGGTGTATGCTTTAAAAGACATTCTTCGTCAAGAGGTTGTTGAGCTTTGGCATAAAGATGCTGATTTGCAAAATTGTGATGCAATTGCAATACCAGGAGGTTTTTCTTATGGGGATTATTTGCGTTCTGGAGCAATTGCAAAATTCTCACCTATTATGGAGAAAGTGGTTGAGTTTGCAAACAATGGAGGTTTTGTTTTTGGTGTATGTAACGGGTTTCAAATATTATGCGAAGCAGGTTTACTGCCTGGAGCACTTTTACATAATAATAATCAAAAATTTATTTGTAAAAACCAATATATTAAAGCCGAAAATGTGGATTCTGCAATGACAAAATTTACATCAAAAGAGAAACCTATAAAAATTCCAATTGCTCACGGTGAAGGTAGATATTATGCTCCCGAAACATGTTTGGCCGAAATGGTGCAAAACGACCAAATAATATGGAGGTATTGTAACGAAAAAGGTGATTTATCTGAAAAACATAACCCTAATGGCTCAGTTATGAATATTGCAGGTGTTTGTAATAAAGAGAAAAATGTTTTTGGTATGATGCCACACCCCGAACGTGCAGCAGACCCAGAATTGAAAAATACTCATGGAGTTGCCATCTTAAAATCTATAATAATGTACTTGAGTGCTGAAAAGTAGTGATGTGCCAAAAATAAATGCGTGATAAAGTTTAGTTCACTTACTATCCTTACTTATTTGTAATGGGCTTTTAAATAATTTTAAAACTCGTTTTTCCCAAATATGAACGGAATATTCTTCTTGTACAGTCTTTTTTCCAGCATTTCCAATCGTTTCTCGTAATTCGGCTGAGTCTATTAGTTTACATAAATAATTAAACCATTCTTTTTCTTGTTTGGCTAAATAACCGTTATGTCCATTTTTAATGATTTTGGTGTTGACACCAACTTGCGACATTACAACCGGAATACCAAGAGCCATGCATTGTAGCCCTTTAAAACCGCACTTTCCTTTGCTCCACTCATCATCTGGTAAAGGCATAATGCCAATGTCAAATTCGCATAAGTCATCTATTTCTCGTTCTTTGCTCCAATTAATGAGTTCTACATCAATGTTTTGAGTCCAATTGTTAGAATTTACAATTATTTTAAAATAAACCCTCTCTCCATATTTTTCTTTTATTCTTTCTAAAACAGGAATTGCTGTATAATAGTGTTTAAGGGTTGTACTTGTTCCTGTCCAGCCTATACATATACGATTTGTATCTTTTTTAGTATCTGTGCATTTGTGATAATTAGTATTTATTGTTGTAGGAATTATTTCAACATTCGGATTATGTATTTTCGCATAATTAGCAAGATATGTATTCCCAACTATCACTAAATCGCTGAGTTTACAAATTTTGGCTGTTTTTTGTGGTTTTTTGAGCCATGCCAAATTTTGATTCCCTTCACTAGTGTCATTTAACCATATCGAATCATCAAAATCAAAAATTATTGGCACATCTAATTTTGCCAAACGTTTTTCAAAATATGTAGCACCAAGCATAAATGCTTCGCGATAAATAAAAATAACATCACATTGTTTTGCGGTTTTAATATCTTTTAACCTATGTATAAATGCCTTAATTACTATTAAAAGTTTTCTTAAATATTTTTTTTTCGAGTAAAAAACCTTATCATCTTTTTCGTTAATGATATTTGAAAATATTATTTCATAGCCATTCTTTTCAAGAATTGGAATATAATGCTCAAACCTAAATCTTTGCCCAGGCGATCTGTCTTTTCGATGTTGAACAATTGCAAGTATTTTTTTCATTTGCTCATTAAATTTTTATAAACGCTAAGATATTCTTTTACGCCTTTGTCGAGCGAAAACAAGTCCACTGCAACAGTCCTTAAATGTTTTTTATTAATTTTGGTTAAATTGTCTATCTCTTTACATGTTTTATTTAATGCTTCTGTATCAAAAGAATCTATCATAACTCCTAAATTGTTTTCAGGTACAAATTTATCAATATCACCAACATTAGCATTACAAATAATAGGTATGCCCATACCTAATATTTCGGCTAATTTGGTTGGCGACGAAGCTTTTTTACTAAAAACAGGCTTAATAAAAAAGATAGACACATGGCTGAGGGAAAGCATAAGAGGTACTTCTAATCGATTTGCCGAACGTATAATTAAATGTTTTGGATCTATTTTGTGTTTTTTTGCTAGTTCTAGTATTAAATCGTAATTATCTTTTGTAATTATAAGAAGTTTAGCCTTGGGTTTGTATTTTAATAAGATTACAAATAGTTTTATCATTTCCTCAGTCATATACCATGTTCCCAAAGACCCAAGATACGATAATACAAAGTCGTTTTTGTCAATATTTAGGTCTGTTTGCAATTTTTCTTGTGTAGTGGTTTCAATGTTTTTATAATCAAATAAATCTGTATCTGCACAACACGGAATTACTTTGATAGGAATATTAGGAAAACCAAATTTATTATTAATAATATCTTTTCCTGCATAAGTAAGACTAATTGTATAGTCTGCATTTTTTAAAAAAGATTTTTCTTTGTTTTTAAAATACTTATAAACCTGTTTATAAATTGGGTTTGATTGTGGCCATAAATTACCATCAACTCGCTCATCTGCATAAAATCCCCGCATGTCGAAAATAAATTTTACACCATACTTTTGTTTTAGTATTAATCCTGTATGAGCTGCGATATACGATCTGCAATGAACAATATCAAACTTAGTTTTATGATAAATTTGCACCGCTTTTTTATATATTTTTCTAATGTCAATGACTGTTGAAATAATTGGCGGTTTTTTTGTGTATTTAATTGGAAACCAATCAATATTAGAGTCTTTTAAGATGTTATTTATGTAGTTTTTTCTTGCTTCAAAAGGTGCTTGTTTTTCGGCAGAGAGTATTGTTATCTTAATCTCATTTTTACTAAGTTCTTTTAAATATGGTATTACCTGCGACTCACCCAGCGGATCGGTCATCCCATCATAAGAAATATAGAGAATATTTATCATTTGCAGTTTATTACATATCGGAGTGCAAAAATATATCAATAATATCAATATGCAAATTTCGATATTTATTTATTCTTATACACCACGCCTTTGCTCGTTTTACCATTTATTTCGATCTTTAATTCATTATCAAATTTGACATGTCTAATAATATCATCCTCGTACACACATTCCATATTATCGAGATATTTTTCATCAAAAAGACCATCATCAAGAAAAGGATTAATGGTAAAATATCCTACTTTAAATGATGTTAAATTATGAAAGAAGTGAGTTCCCTGGCTAGGGTCTATCCTATAATTTGTCAATCCTGATTCTACTATTATTCTTGCTTCTGAAATATTAGCCCATTTTACTGGTATTCCCAGGGATTGATCTGAAGATCCCCACCTTCCAGGGCCAACCAGAACATAGTTTTTATCATCTTTAATAAATTCTTTATTTATTTTATCAATTAAATCAACTGTTTTTAAGTTGTTTTGAAAGTTAAAGTTTTTGGTTTTAACATAAATAATGTCTTTAATATTTGAATAAACGCCATTTCCTAAAGCAGATTCTGAGTATAAAATAGTATTATTTATATCAATATTATCTAAGTCTATGCTGATATCTTGATCGGTTTCAATAATTGGACGTATTTGCAATAGTGAGAATTCTATTTTATCTTTACTTCCTTTAGGAGGGAGGTTTACAGCAAACTCCACTTCTATATGATTATTCATTTCCAGTTTTCCAATCTCCATAAAATCGACAAGGATTTCTCCAAGAGGGAAAAAATTATGTTTTAAAATATTAGCAAAAGTTACGAGTTTTTTTCCTTCGTACATAACACTATCTTTAATCATGTGGCTATGCATGTCATAAGTAGAGCCGATATATCTTAGAGCATTGTCTTTGTGGGCATCATCTACTTCAAGTTTAATTATATTAACATCTTCGTTTATCGATGGAATAAATTTTTTGGGATTGAGACTTAGTGCAAAGAAGAATTTCTGTGTATCTCGGAGGGTAAGGTCGGGACTTGATAATTGCAAAGAATTTGCTGGGAATTTTGGAGAAAAGCGCAGTGATTTACCTCCATCAACAATATGTTTTCCTAACCCGAGAGCAATATTAACAATTCCATCTTCAGATTTTTCGGGTTCGATGGGGTAAAAATTTATTGACCTTGCTACACCAGAGAAACTTGGGTAAAACCTATCATTGTATGTTGTTCCGCAAACATCTTGTAATACAACGCCCATTTTCTCTTCATCAATAACATTTGCAGTAGATGCCATATATGCTTTTGAGTTTTTATAAAAAACAGATGCATAAACACTTTTTATTGCTTCGGTTAATAGGTTTAAAGTTTGATGTTTTTCAGTAACAATATTTGGAATCATATATGTTGAGTAAACGCCAGCAAACGGCTGGTAATGAGAGTCTTCTAGTCGGCTTGAAGACCTTATTGCAATTGGATTGTCGGTATATGAAATAAATGAGTATAGACTTGTAAATATTCTATTTGGTAATTTTGCTTTTATAAAATGCTGTAAAATCTCATCATCACTTAAGTTTGATATTCCCACATCGTATAAATTATTTGACTCCATAAATTCGTCAAAAATATCGGTACATAATATCGCAGTTCGCGGTATCCTTATTATAACATTGTCATACTTTTTGCGAAGTTTATACTTTTTAATTAATAAATCAGTAAAAGCAAGTCCACGAGCTTTGCCCCCGATATATCCATCTCCAATTCTTGAGAATATTGAATATGAATCAAAAGTGTTTTGCTCAAATTTTGTAATAACGCCTCTGCCACTGTTATGTCTGTAATTAGAAATGGCTTGATAAATAAAGTTTCGTATATCTTCAATGTTTTCAAAATGCTTGGGAGTGAGATGCTTAAAGTTACGAGCTAATAAAAATAAAGATCGCGAATTAAGCCATTTTGTAATATGATTTTTACTTACATGGTACTCAAGACTTTCGGGAGATATTTTTAGTATTAATTCTTGAAAAGATTTTAAACTGGTTGCCGTGCAAACAACCTTACCTTTAGCTGGGCAATAAAAATGAAAGCTTCCAAGGTGTAGATTTTTAACAATAAAGTTTCTTAGTTCTATCGAAAAGTTTTTTGTGTACTTTCCAATAAAATCTACTCCAATTTTTTGTGCAAGTGCTTTGTTATGGCTTTCAGACGACAATAATAGCAACGGGATATTTTGATCCATCGAACGTATCTTTTTGCATAACTTCAATCCTGCTTGCTTATCAATCGCATTATCAATTTTATATCTAACATCACTAAACACTCCTAAAATATTTTCTTGGTATTTTTCAAATAAATCCATTGCATCATTGTAGTTTGTTGCAAGTAGTATTTTAGGACGTCCACGCATTCGTAGATTTTGTTGGTGGTTGTTTGCACCTTCTATAGATGCTCTTTGCGACTGTATAAAAAATATTTTATACAGTATTGGTAACATACTCGAATAATATCTGATGCTGTCTTCAACTAAAATTACTGCTTGCACACCCTTTTCGATAATATCGTGAGGGGCATTCATTTTGTCTTCTATAAGTTTAATAATTGCAAGCATAATATCAGGATTCCCTAACCAGCAAAACACATAATCAATAGCACTAAGATCTTCCTTTTCAATTTTTTTTGTAATTTCTCTGGAGAATGGCGTTAAAACAACTATTGGTATTCTTTTATATTTATTTTTAATTTTTTTTGATAACTCAAAAGCATTTTCGTTAGGGATATTTAACATTGTTATTACCAAATCAATGTCTTTATTTCTGAGTTTCTCAAATGCTTTTTCGGGAGTATCCACTCTTATAAACATTGGTGGATACCTAAGTCCTTGAGTCATATATTCATTAAAAATTTGCTCGTCGATGCGTCCATCTTCTTCCAGCATAAAATTGTCATAATTATTGCAAATCAGCAAAATTTTAAGAATGCGTTTGCTCATTAATTGATCGAACTCAGTGTCTTGAAAATCGAGCTCCGAAAATTCTAAAGCCTCTTCCTTATTTGTAGGTTTTTTTTCAATATTAGATATATTTGTGTCTTGCATTTATTGGGTTTTTATGTCAAAATTATAATTGATTTTTCATTTGTTTTATTGTAATCTTAAAACCAAGCATTTTGTTTGTAGATTGTTTGATATTGTTTACATTAGGTATTGTTTCGTTTATTTAGCATACTACTATGAGTTATAATCAATAAAGCCTTTCTATGTCAAATTGGTAGCAAATAAACTTAGTTTTTTATTGATCCTGGATCTAATTTATACTTAAAGAAGTAAGATGTATTGTTACTAAAATTATATGTTTTAACTTTAAGGGCACTACTATCATTGCAAAAGTTCATGTACTCACTACTTACAAAACTATTTTCAGGATAATTTGTGATTTTTACAGCTCTAAATTCATTTTCTATACTATTAAAGTTTGTCATATTTTCTGAAAAAGAATAGGTTATTCTGTTTCTAAATTTTAAAGGACTATCTTCATACGAAAACTCCTCTAAACTTATCTCTTTAGTTTTAGGGAAACGTATTAAATTACAGCTACGATAAAGCTCTGTTTGTAAATGAAAGCCAAAAATAAATTGAGAACATTTTGGGGGGATACAAATTATTCGTTCTTCATTATATTTAACTATATCTGCTGAGTGATTAGTAGGTGTTTTAGGAGTAATACCAGGAAATTTAATTTTTTTTAATTCTTTTATTTCTTCATTACTTGCCGAGCTAAAGATTGGTATTCGGGGAGTTTCATAAACTCTATTTTGAAAATAAGTACTAGCAAAATCATTTATAATTAGATGAGAACGTTTTAGATCTAAAAAAATATCTTTGTCTGTTTTATTAAAAACAATAAAACTGCCATTACCTTTATCATTCCAAAAATTGTAAGATATTTGTAAGTCATCATTTTCAAAACTTACAAACTCAGATTGTTGCACTAAATCTTTTGATTGTGTTTCGACTAATTGATAATATGTTTGTGGGGTACATGCTCCAATTATAATGAAGATTGCCAAAAATTTATATATACTTTTCATCTTTCATAGCTTAAATTTAATCAAATATACAATTTTTTTTTATCCTATCATATAAGTAAATAACAAAAATGTAAAAATATCTATTTCTGTTTGATTTTTGGGGCTTTACAATCTGATTTTGGTATTACCAGATCTGCTCTGTATGTTGAGTTATAGATATGCAAGCTGATATTACAAACTTTAGTGCTACTTATTAATAATTCGCTATTGATAAGGTTTTTATTTATAACTGATTAAGAGTTTTAATTATCTGCTAAATCCTATTGTCTAAAAAGTACAAAAAGATTAAACTTAATTGAGGTTCAAAGTCATACTTGTTTATCCTAAATTTCCTAGCATTTTTAACATTTCAATATTTAAGATTTCAATCAATTTATTGTTGATAGATATTATATTGTCTTTTTTAAGTTCGGATAGTATTCTAACTAAATTTTCAGTTGCTAATCCTGAGAGTTCGGCAAGGTCTTTACGTGTAATACTCGATTGAATAGTGTGTGAATGAAACACTTTTTCGGACAAATATATTAGCGAGTCACAAACTTTACCTAAAGCCTGTTTATTTGCAATGCTTCCTAATTTATCATAAACATCTTGTAGAGAATTTGAGTACATTTTCATTATTTCAATAGAAAACTTTGGATTTGCCTGAATAATTTTAATAAAATTTCCATACTCAATAAGGTATAGTTTTGAAGGCTCTAGTGCCTGACAACTAAAATGATAATAGTTGTCGTTATACATGCTTGATAGTCCTATTATATTGAATGGCGTAGTAATTTTAAAGACATGGCTTTTATAGTGCGAGTTTTCTATAGTAGCTTTTACTAAACCATCTTTAAGTATCATTATAAAAGATGCGAAAGAACCTTGTTTACAAATTGTTTCACCTTTTTTAAAATCTATCTGTACTTTGGTAATTAATGCAATCTCTTGTTTTGTTAAATGTAAGCTTGAGAGGTAATCAATAAAATCAGATTCCGTATTATTTAGTTTAAACTTATTTTTAACATTTTCTGAATATATGCTTTTAAGTTTTCTGTAAGATAGATATTGATTTAATTTGCTAACAATAGTCTGAAATAGTCGGTTTTCCTCACTAAGAAAGATGCCCTTTTCGGCTCTAACTGGTTTTGCATAACATAGAATTATTTCACCAACTGGTTCTTGATTTATTAATAAATCAGATGCCAATTTTAATTCAGTTTTTTTATACCCATCCGTACTTGCTTCAATATCATTAACTTTGATTTTAACTTTGCATATTTCTGCAAATCTCCAGCCGTCAGGAATAATATTTGTTAATTCAGATAAAACTTTATATAAGTCAGCCTCAAAGTCTTTTAATTCTTCGTCTATCCTGTATAAGCATGCGAGTTCTTTTTTCCTTTCGTCTAGGCTTTTTAATACCCTGTCAATATCACTTTTTTCTGTATGCATTGCAAAAGTTTAGACTAGCAAAATTAAGAAAAAACAGTTTGCACACAAATATGATTGATAAATATCAAGAAATAATATTAAATTTTATTTATTAGTTTTACGTTTTTTAAATAAAATAATAATAACTTTACACTGTGAATTTATAGTTAAATAAAGCCTTATAGGTAAAATTATTAATTAAAATAAAGTATTATGAATGTAGAAAAAATCATGAATGATCTGGAAAAAAAACATCCAGGTGAAGTTGAATATCTTCAGGCGGTTAAAGAAGTTATTGAAACTATTGAAGACGTTTATAACGAGAATCCACAGTTCGAGGCAAATGGTATTATCGAGAGAATAGTTGAGCCAGACAGAATTCTTACATTTAAAGTGCCTTGGACAGATGATCAGGGTAAAGTTCATGTTAATATTGGGTATCGTGTGCAATTTAACGGTGCGATTGGTCCTTATAAAGGTGGAATTAGATTTCATCCAAGTGTAAACCTTTCAATTTTAAAATTTTTAGGTTTTGAGCAAATATTTAAAAACGCTCTTACTACATTACCTATGGGTGGTGGAAAAGGTGGATCTGATTTTAATACAAGAGGTAGATCTGATAGAGAAATAATGCGTTTTTGCCAATCGTTTATGTTAGAATTATGGCGTATAGTTGGACCAGAAACTGACGTTCCTGCCGGTGATATTGGTGTTAGTGGCAAAGAAATTGGTTATATGTTCGGGACATATAAAAAATTAGCTCAAGAACATACTGGAGTTTTTACTGGAAAAGGTAGAACCTGGGGTGGTAGCTTAATTAGACCAGAAGCTACAGGTTTTGGGGCAATCTATTTTGTGAAAGAAATGTTAGCTACAAAAGGAGATTCTTTTAAAGGAAAAACAGTAGCGATTTCTGGTTTTGGTAATGTTGCCTGGGGTGCTGCCTTAAAAGTAACTGAACTAGGAGGTAAAGTTATAACAATTTCAGGTCCTGATGGTTATATTTATGATAAAAACGGAATATCAGGTGAGAAAATTGATTATATGTTAGAATTAAGAGCAACTAACAATGATGTTGTTGAACCTTATGCTCAAAAGTTTGGTGCTGAATTTCATAAAGGTAAAAAACCTTGGAATACAAAATGTGATATCGCTTTACCATGTGCTACTCAAAATGAACTTAATGGTGATGACGCTAAGCAATTAGTTGCAAACAATGTTTTGTTGGTTGCCGAAGTTTCAAATATGGGTTGTACGCCAGAAGCTGTTGAAACAATTATTGAGAATAAAATATTCTTCGGACCTGGTAAAGCTGTTAATGCCGGTGGTGTTGCAACTTCAGGACTAGAGATGACTCAAAATACAATGAAACTTTCTTGGGCTGCCGAAGAGGTTGACGAAAAACTACACAAAATCATGTGTGATATTCACGATGCATGTGTAAAATACGGAAAAGACGAAACTGGTTATATAAATTATGTAAAAGGTGCTAATATTGCTGGGTTCCTTAAAGTCGCAACTGCAATGGTAGAGCAAGGTGTAATTTAAAAAATTACATGTAATTAGTAAACTAGTCCTTGCAAGAGTAATGCTAAATGTTTGCATAATTGAAGCTTTAGCTGTACAGAATTAGAACCTTGCAAATACTTAATTATAAAAATAAAAAACCTCTCCTAAAAAGGAGAGGTTTTTTTATAGTAATAATAATTTTTGCTATTTATCCCTCTTTATTAAGTGAATTGCAATAATCTATTAACTGGAGTAGAGGAGGGTTAAACGATTATAGTTTGTTTGCGGTCATGAGTTACACAATTAAAATTGAGGATGTCTAATACGGATTAAGATAATCCAGTAATGTTTCCTTCATTATCAATATCTATAAACTCTGCCGAAGGAACTTCGGGTAATCCTGGCATTCTCATTATATCCCCAGCAATTGGGATAACAAAACCAGCCCCAGCAGCAATTTCAATTTCCCGAATATTAACAATAAACCCAGTAGGTCTATTTATTAAGCTTGGTTTGTCAGACAATGATTTTTGTGTTTTTGCAATACAAACTGGAAGTTTGTCAAGACCAAGATTTGTAATTGTTTGTAGATCTTTTCGTGCTTTTAAGGAGTACTCAACAGCTTTTGCTCCATATAGTTTTTTTGCTACTTTTTCAATTTTCTTTTCAATACTCCAATTAAAGTCATACAATGGAGTAAAACAGCCTGTACAAGAATTTGCTGTCTCAACAACAATTTGTGCTAAATCAATTGCTCCTTCGCTTCCTTTTGCCCACGAATCGACTAGTGCGTAGTTTATTCCAATTTTGTCGAGATGTTTTGTAACTACAGCAATTTCCTCATCTGTATCTGAGCTAAATTTATTTATAGCCACAATTGGTTTTATATTAAAAATTTCTAAATTTTCTATGTGTTTATCGAGGTTTGATAATCCTTTTTGCACGGCATCTGGATTATTTTTCTCCAATTCTTTAAGCGATGCTCCGCCATGGTATTTTAAGGCTCTAATTGTGGCAACTAAAACTGCTGCATTAGGCGTTAAGTTTCCATATTGTGCTTTTATATTAAAAAACTTCTCTGCACCAAGTTCGGAAGCAAATCCAGCTTCTGTTACAACAAAATCGCTTAACGATAAGCCCATTTTTGTTGCAATTAAAGAGTTTGTTCCTTGAGCAATGTTTGCAAAAGGACCTCCATGAATTATAGCGGGTGTGTTTTCAAGTGTTTGTACAAGGTTTGGCTTAATGGCATCTTTTAGTAATACAGCCATTGCACCATTCGCTTTAAGATCTTTAGCGTATATTGGTTTCTTCTCATACGTATAGCCGATAAAGATATTTCCTAGTTTTTCTTTTAAGTCTTCGATGTTTTTAGCAAGGCACAATATTGCCATTATCTCTGAGGCGGCTGTAATATTAAACCCTGTTTCACGAGGAACACCTTGAGTTTTTCCTCCTAAACCAATTACTATATTACGTAAGGCACGCTCGTTCATATCCATCACACGTTTCCACTTAATTGTGCGAGGATCAAGATTTAAGTTGCGATTTTTACTTTGTAAATTATTATCAATAAGAGCCGAAAGTAAGTTGTGTGATTTTTCAATAGCTGCAAAATCTCCTGTGAAATGAAGGTTTATATCTTCCATGGGTATTACCTGAGAGTATCCACCACCAGCTGCACCTCCTTTTATGCCAAAAACAGGACCTAACGAGGGTTCTCTTAAGACTACAGTTGTATTGTGTCCTAATTTATTCATTGCTTGTGCAAGACCAATTGAAGTAGTAGTTTTTCCTTCTCCCGCAGGGGTTGGAGTTATCGCTGTAACAAGAATTAATCTGTTTTTACGGATTTTTTCATAATCAATAAGAGATAATGGTAATTTTGCCTTATATTTTCCATACATCTCAATATTGTTTTTGTCAATTCCTAGTTTGGAAGCGATGTCTTTAATATGTAACATTTTTGCTTGTCTTGCAATATCAATGTCTTTTTTCATAATAAATAATTTTTGTTGTAAATATAACATATATTTAATAAAATTGTTTACTTATGCAAATTTAATAATGCGAGTTAATAAGCCTAATATAGCAGCAACTCGTTAAAATGAGTATAAACCTCTAAGTTTTTTAAGAATAATATTGTAGTGCGTTTTAATATTTAGTTTTCTTGCAAAGACTATTTAGTATTTATCTAAAAATTTGTAATCTGTCGGAGTCTAATTTAATAAAGATAAATAACAATATTGTAAAAGCCCAAAGCGAAGATCCTCCATAACTGAAAAACGGTAAAGGTATCCCGATTACAGGAGCCAGGCCAATTGTCATGCCAATATTAACAGCAACATGAAAAAACAGTATTGAGGCTACACCATATCCGTATATACGCGAAAATTTTGATCTTTGCCGTTCTGCCAACAAAATTATTCTGACTATTAAAAAAGCAAATAAAAATAACACAATACTCGTTCCTATAAAGCCCCATTCTTCTCCAATAGTACAAAAAATAAAGTCAGTGCTTTGTTCTGGGACAAAATTATATTTGGTTTGAGTTCCTTGTAAAAAGCCTTTGCCTGTAAAACCTCCCGACCCAATTGCTATTTTAGATTGATTAACATTATATCCAACCCCCAATGGGTCAGTATTTTTTCCTAAAAGTTCGTTTATTCTGTTTTGTTGATGGGTTTGTAAAGCATTGTAAAATAAATAATCAACTGAAAAAATAAATCCACTAACACTTATTAATAATATAGCAAAAAGCATTAATACTTTATTTCTATTAACAAAAAACATTATAAACATTTGAAGAGCCACCACGCCAACATTTATTAGTATCAGGATAATCTCTTTACCTAAGAACATATCTGTATAGTTTAGCAATACGAGTGATATAGAAGCATAAAGTAAAAACGAGTAGAATATGATTTTAGAGTTCATATTTCGACTACTTGTTAATAAATATCCTAGCACGCTTGCGATTAATACCGTGATAACTAAGACTTCTAAATTAGTAACAAGAGCAAGTATAAATAAAGCAATTATTGCAAAAGAAGTAATAAACAATACTTTATTAAAACCTTCGCGATAAAGAACAAAAACGAATGAGAAAAACACTAGAGCCGAGCCTGTGTCATTTTGAATAAAAATTAGTAATACTGGTAATCCGAGTAATGCTATAAGTGTAAGGACACTTTTCGGTTTTTCCCATGAAAAACTAATACTACTTAAAAGTTGTGCCAAAGCTAGACAAATAGTGATTTTTGTAAACTCTACAGGCTGCATTCGAAAAGAGCCAATTTCAAACCACGATTTCGATGTATTTACTTCAACTCCAATGAATAAGACCAAAATAAGTAGTGTAATTCCAACACTATAAAAGGGATATGCAAAAGCTGAATAGAACTTACTATCAATAATTAAGACAATAAAAATAAGAAATATCGCAGCACTTATCCATACTAATTGTTTTCCGTATCTTTGGGTAAAGTCAAAAATACTAGAATGATTCTCATCGTAAACAGCCGAATAGATATTAAGCCAGCCCAAAAACACTAATGCTAAATATAGTACAATAGTTATCCAATCAAGGTTTATTAATATGTTTCCTCTTTTATTCGGCATCTTTTTGTTGAATATTTATGAAATCTTTTTCTGTAATTCGTTTTTCTAGATGTAAATCAGAAACTTCACCTTTTATATAGTATTCTATCATAAGACGAGCAATTGGAGCAGCCCAAACACTTCCGAAACCTGCGTTTTCAACATATACGGCAACTGCAATTTTTGGGTGGTCTTTAGGAGCAAATGCAACAAAAATAGAATGATCTTCACCATGCGGATTTTCAGCTGTTCCAGTTTTACCACAAACTCTGATATCTTTTATTCTAGCGAAATAACCTGTTCCAAATTCTTCGTTTACAACCTTATCCATTCCATTAGCTACCACCTCAAAATGTTTTTTGTCAAAAGGAGTAAATATCTTTTGTGTATTTGTCCCTTTTATTGGACTATTATCAATTTTTTTAACAATATGAGGGTTATAGTAAAAACCTCTATTTGCAATTATCACACAAAAATTAGCCATTTGCAAAGGAGAGATTAGCAATTCACCCTGACCAATACCAAGGGAATATATTGTGCTAAAAGCCCAACGATGTTTGCCATATAGTTTATCATAAAAGTCGGCTCCAGGAATTTGACCTTTGTTTACTCCAGGTATTCCAATATCATAGGCTCTATCAAAACCCAAACTTTTTGTTTTTTCTTTCCATAATTCCAGTCCTATTCTAGAATCTCGAAATATGCTTTTTTCAAGACCTCTCTGTACTAATGCTTTAAAAGCATAATAAAAATAAGGATTGCAAGAATACTGTATGGCTTGCTCTACACCAGTAACAGGAGGATGGTTGTGACAACCTACAGTTGATATATCACACGGATAATATGTATAAGGCTTTAAAACGTTTTCGTCTAATCCTACAATCGAAACTGCTAATTTAAAAATTGATCCTGGAGGATAGGTTGAGGATATTGCTCTGTTTATTAATGGTTTTGTATTTTGATTAATTAGGCTATCATAGTTGTAGCCTCTACTTCTTCCGACAAGTAGTTGAGGATCATAGCTAGGACTTGAAACCAGCGATAGTATTTCTCCGCTTGCAGGTTCGATAGCCACTATGCTGCCAATTTTGTTTTGCATCAGATACTCTCCATATTTTTGGAGTTCTGCGTCAATTGTAAGTGTAATATTTTGTCCTGATTTGGCTAACGTATCATATCTGCCGTTCATATATGAGTCTTTAATATTACCAAAAACATCAACTAAATATACTTGCACTCCTTTTTCGCCACGTAAAGTTTTTTCGTAATATTTCTCTACTCCACTTTTCCCGACATAATCGCCACCCGAGTAATATGTATCACTTTTTAAAGTTTCTAGACTTACTTCGCCAACATCACCAAGTACGTGAGCAGCAATGCCTTTTTTATACCTTCGCAGCGTTCGTTTCTGTACAAAAAAACCGTAGTATTTATACATGTGTTCTTGTAATATTGCATATTGAGTCGCAGTTATTTGCTTATAAAACAAAGAAGGCCTATATTTTGAGTATTCACGACTGCTTATTAATCGTTCGTAAAAATTTTCAATGCTTATATTAAGATCTTCACAAAGCGAGATAGTATCAAACTCTTTCATGTTTCGAGGAACAAGCATAAGGTCGTAGGCAGCTTCGTTAGATACTAACAGGCTTCCATTTCGGTCATATATTAGACCTCGCGAAGGATACATTACAATTTTACGTTGAGAATTGTTGTCTGAGGATATTTTTAATGATATATCAATTATTTGAAGATTAAAAAGTTGGATCCATAATATTAAAAATAGGATAACTACAATTCCAATAATCGTATATTTTCTATTTTTAATATTACTCATAATTAATCTCTAACAAATAGGAAGTGCCCCAAACTTACAAAAAACAAACTTATTATGCTGCTTAATACTACTCTTAATAGAGTAAAAAAGAAAAAAGAGAAACTAAATATCTCTAAATAAAATAAAAACAGATGATGTGTAAATATTAAAATTCCTGCATATTTTAAAAACCAAAGCAAGCCGTAATTTCTTATAGACAAATCTTTATTTGGTTCATAATCATCTCGTGGTGCAAAAAACTGTAATACGAAAGGTCTTAAATATGCAAGTAAAACTGATGCAGCCGCATGTAGCCCTTGTGTTGAATTAAACACATCAACGCATAATCCCAATAAAAAAGCTAATGCCATTACTGTGTATTTATTTGCGTTTACAGGTAATAGTAAAATAAACAGGAAATAAATCGATATTGAGAAATAATTAGTAATATAGATTCTATCAAAAATAAGAGTCTGAACTAAAACAGATATCAGAAATAATAATATGTAGCGGATGTTTTGTTTAATCATTTCTCTCAGTCATTAAATTTTTAATATTAATATGTTCTGAATAATTATTATTAATAATCACATATACATATCTAATATTATTATAATCAGTATGTAAGTTTACAGTTATTTTATAGAACCCGCTAGATTGATCTTCTGTAAACTCACTGACTATCCCTACAGGAATTCCTTCAGGAAATATTGATGAATGGCCGCTTGTAACAATTTCGTCGCCTAAACTAATATTAACATAATTAGGTATTTCATCAAGCTGTGCGATATTATTATTTTTACTGTCCCAAGACAACGAGCCAAAATAATCGTTTTTTTGAAGTTTTACACTGATTTTAATATTTGGATTTATTACAGGCATAATTGAGGCATATTTGCTTGAACAGTCGTACACTATTCCAACTATACCATTAGCACCAATAACTCCCATTTCTTTCTTTATTTTATGTTTTTCTCCTTTATTGATAGTTAAAAAGTTTTTTATTGAGTTTACATTAGCACTAATAATTTTTGCAGATACGTATTCAAAGCCACTTTCTTCTATAGCAGGGATATTATCTTTACGATATCTCTCTAATTGGTTTCTAAGCCTTTGGTTATCAGCGATAATGCTGTCGTTAACGTGTTTTAAACTAAGATATTCAGTAATATTGTGCCATTGCTCAGTAATGCCAGCAGTTATTTTATTTGAGGAGTTTAAAAAACTTATTTTATGATAATTATTAGCAGTAAAAATTAAAGTAAAACATACTATTTCGATTAATATGAAAGTAATAGTGTATAAATATTTTACAATAAAGTTTAATAAGTTTTTCATTTATAAGATTATCGTATCAAGAATTGGAATTTATCTACGTTTTTAAGTGCGATTCCTGTACCACGAGCTACAGCATGTAGCGGATCTTCGGCAACATGTACTGGGATATTTGTTTTGTCAGATAAACGTTTATCAAGTCCTCTAAGCAAAGCCCCACCACCACCAAGATAAATACCTCGAGTGAATATATCTGAATATAACTCTGGCGGTGTAAGTTCTAGCACTGCCATAATTGCAGATTCAATTTTAGAAATAGATTTATCTAGGCTATGTGCGATTTCTTGGTACGAAACGGGAATTTCAATTGGTAAGGCAGTCATTTGATGAGGTCCTCTTACAATATAATCAGTAGGCGGATTTTCAAGTTCTGGTATTGCAGCTCCGACATTAATTTTTATATCTTCGGCTGTTCTTTCACCAATTTTTATATTATGTTGTCTTCTCATGTATTCTTGAATATCGTCAGTAAAATCGTCTCCAGCAACTCGTGTAGATCTGTTACAGACTATTCCTCCCAAAGAAATAACGGCAATTTCGGTAGTTCCCCCACCAATATCAACAACCATATTACCTTGAGGAGCCTCTACGTCCATCCCAATGCCAATTGCAGCAGCCATAGGTTCGTATATCATATATACTTCGCGTCCGCCTGCATGTTCGGAAGAGTCGCGAACTGCACGTAATTCTACTTCTGTACTACCCGAAGGAATACATACTACCATTTTTAATGAGGGATTGAACCAATTTCGATTTTTATTTAACATTTTAATCATCCCTCGAATCATAAGTTCAGCCGAATTAAAATCAGCAATTACGCCATCACGTAAAGGTCTTACCGTTTTAATACCTTGGTGTGTTTTACCCTGCATTTGACGGGCTCTTTGCCCAATTGCAACTAATTTGCCTGTACGCTCGTCAAGTGCAACAATCGAAGGTTCATCAACAACAACCTTGTCGTTATGTATTATTATTGTGTTAGCAGTTCCAAGATCAATCGCTATTTCTTGCTGCAAAAATGAAAAAAGTCCCATAATTATTGTCCAATTTTATATGCCTGAAATATACACAATCTTTAAAAAATATGCAAGATAGAAAAATTTTAACGTGTTTTTTGTAAACAGCTGATTATTAGTAATATAGATTAGTGGTCTGCTAGATTTTTATTTGTTTATTATTAAAAAAAGTTTAATAGCTGACGAAAATAAGTCTAAAATTATAAAAAAGTGTATAAAAGCAGTATGAAGATTTAATGTTTAAAATGTCGAATTCCTGTAAAAACCATAGCAATATGATTTTCATTGCAAAAATCGATTGTTTCATTGTCACGAATTGATCCACCAGGTTGTATTACTGCTTTAATTCCATGTTTATAAGCAATCTCAATCGAATCACTGAATGGGAAAAATGCATCAGATGCTAAAACTGCTCCATTAAGGTCAAAACCGAAGTTTTTTGCTTTCTCAATTGCTTGCTTGAGTGCATCAACACGAGATGTTTGCCCTGTACCGCTGGCTAATAATTGAGAGTCTTTTACTAGCACTATTGCATTTGATTTGGTGTTTTTAACTATGCGGTTTGCAAACAATAAATCATTAATTTGATTGTTATCTGGTTGTTGATTTGTAACAAATTTTAAATCAGAAGCTAACTCAATTTTAGCATCTCTATCTTGCACTAATACACCGTTTAATACAGTTCTATAGGTGTTTTTAAGTAAAATAGATTCTTTTTGAACAAGTATTATTCTGTTTTTCTTTTGCTTTAGTAATTCAAGAGTATCTTCGGTATAATCGGGAGCAATAATAATTTCAAAGAATATTTTATTTATTTCTTCGGCTGTGATTTGATCGATTATCTTATTAGAAATAATAATCCCACCAAATGCAGAAACTGGGTCTGCAGCTAGTGCATCTTGCCATGCTGTTACAAGAGAGTTTCGAGAAGCTATTCCGCAAGCATTATTATGTTTTAAAATCGCAATTGTAGTTTCATCAAATTCGCTTATAAGATTGATAGCTGCATCTATATCTAAAATATTATTATAACTAATTTCTTTGCCGTGTATTTGGTCAAATATTTTCTCAAAATCTCCAAAGAAAAACGCTTTTTGGTGAGGGTTTTCTCCATATCTAAGGGGTCTATTACAAGAATGAGATACTTTAAATTCAGAAAAGTTATTTTTGTCAAACCAATTAAAAATTGCTGTATCATAAGCTGCACTAACTCCAAAAGATTGCCGAGCGAACAATTTACGAGTATCTAAGTCGGTGTGGCATTTGTTTTCTTCTAGCAGACTATGCAAATTGTGATATTGACCTCGATGCGATACAACTAAAACATCTTTATAGTTTTTGGCGGCAGCACGTATTAATGAAATTCCTCCTATATCTATTTTTTCAATAATAGTTTCTTCTTCAGTTTCATTTTCGATAGTTTTCTCGAATGGGTATAAATCAACAATTACTAAGTCAATTGCGGGGATGTCATATTTATTTGTTTCAACAACATGTTCTTTATTATCTCGGATAGATAATATCCCCCCAAACACTTTTGGATGCAAGGTTTTAACACGTCCATCAAGTATTGACGGATATCCAGTTAAGTCTTCAATTTGAATTGCAGGAATATCTAATGATTTTATGTACTCAAATGTGCCTCCTGTTGAATACATTTTTACCCCATAATCATTTAGGCATTTTACTATAGCATCAAGGCCATCTTTATGATATACTGAAATTAGAGCTGAGTTGATTTTCTTTTGCATAAAATTAAAATTTAATAGAATAAATTATTTTTCATCAAAAATACAGTTTTTAGTTTTTTTTCGCTATGTTTTTAGTTTTATTTTCTTTGGATCTTTACATAAATAAGACAAACCAAAACCAATAATGAGTAGTACGCTGCTAATCATAAAGGCATATAATCCTGCACTTTTAGGATAGTTGTCTTTCATAAATGCTACAATTTGTGGTCCAATAATTCCTCCTACTCCCCATGCAGTAAGTACTGCTCCATATAATACTGGCATTAGTTTGGATCCGTAGTTATCGTTTATAAGCGAAGGTATAACCCCAAAGCCTCCACCATAGCACAATAATATTATACATACACAGATAAAAAACCAAACAGGGTGAGAAGTGAAAATAAGTATGATAAAAATAAGTGCTTGGAGTACTAATAATACTCTAAATGTAGTAAAACGGCCAATTTTATCGGAAATAGCTCCCCAAAAAAACCTTCCTAATCCATTAAATATAGAACTAACTGCAATAAGAGTTGCCCCAGCAGTATTAAGAATGTTTATTACATCTGCACTATTAAAATTGGTAGTTGGAGGCATCCTTAGTTTTAGTAAATCTTGTAATAAAGGAGATTGGAAAGAGATAAAAATCATACCTGCAATAATGTTTATCATAAATATCAGCCAAATAATGATAAATGATTTTGAAAAAATATATTTGAAAGGAGAGTTTTTTTCTGCTACAAGAGGTCGCTCTGATTTGATCTCTTTTTTTCTATCTGGGGGCATTTTTAAAAATGAAGCACAAAAAGGTAATAATACAATTAAAGTCAAACCAATATACAAGAAGGTCATATTTAAGTTTTGATTACTTAATTGTAAGAAGAAAGGGGCTAATAATTTGGACATAACTAATGCACCTAACCCAAACCCCATAATTACAATGCCAGTCGCCAATCCCTGTTTGTTTGTAAACCATTTAGATACTGTAGCAACGGGAGTAACATATACTAATCCCAAGCCAGTACCACCTAACACTCCAAATGCAAGATATAAAAGCCATAAGCTACTTGATGATAAAGCATAGCTAGAAATAATGTATCCTAAAGCATAAAAGACTCCCCCAGTAATAGCTAATTTACGTGGTCCATATTTGTTTATTTTCGTTCCTCCCCATGCGGCACTTAGACCTAACATAAAAATAGAGATGCTAAAAACCCATGCAACTTCAGTATTTGACCAGCCCGATGATTTGGTAATAGGGATTTGAAAAAAACTCCATGCATAAACGGTTCCTATGCCTAAATGAGTAAGTGTCCCCATTATTACAATGAACCATTTATTATCAATCCTAAGTTTCTTCATGTTATTATTCGTGTGCAAAATACATTTTAAAAGCTTTCTGCTACAAATATAAACAAAAAAAGATACCTCCATAATATCTTTACCTGCATTATTATTTTTAGTGAGGGCTAAAGTTGTTTATGCGATATAGATCTATGTTTTTTTCTGTATTGTTAAGCACAAATGGTCTGCAAATCCAGTGCCGGCTTCAGTATAAGTATTGTATGCGGCATCAACTCCAAGACTTTTTAATTCATTTATTTGGTCGTCATGAACACCTGTTGCAGCAATGCTTCCTTTGTAACCGATAGTTTTCAGCCTGTCTATTGCCACTACCTTAGCGTTATAGTTATCCATGCAAAATATTGCAATTTTTACTTGTGCGGCATTTTGGTGGTCTCGTTTTACTGCATCCCAGAATTCAATATCGGTTGCATCATCATGTAAAACGTTTCTTCCAGCATTTTTATGTTCTATAACCTTATCGTTATCAATATCTATTGCTAAAACAGTTTTTCCGTATTTTTTGCTTAGTTGGTCATAAACAGCGGTTCCGATTCTGCCCATACCAAATACTAGTATTTCGGCATTTCCAATATCGAAATTTTTATCATATTCTAATCGTAATTTAGTCTCAAAGAATTTTAGATGCTTTCGTACAAATGCAAATATTTTGTGTCCCTTGGCATTTAATGGCGAGGATACTATAAAAGATATCGATAATGCTATCGCAATAATTATCAACCAATCGGAAGGTATCATGCCTGTTGATACTGCAATTGCTATTACAATAAGACCGAACTCACTGTAATTTGATAGTCCGAGTGTTGCAAAAAACGCTGTTCGAGCCCTCACTTTAAATCTAGTAAATACTAGAAAATATATAATAATTTTAATATTAATAAGTAAAGTTATAATAATAGCAATGATGAGGTGTTCTAAGCTTGGTAGCCCAATTAATCCAATAGAGAGAAAAAACCCGATAAGGAAAAAATCTTTAAAGCCTATAAGGTTTTCATATAATTCATTTGCTTTTTTTGTGTTTGCGAGCAATATCCCCATTATAAGTGCTCCAAGATCGTCTTTTATTCCAAAAAACTTAAACATTTCGGCTCCTAATACTAGAGCAACAAAAAAACCGAAAAGTACAAGCAATTCACCATGCCCAATTCGTTTCATTAACCAAACTAAAAGTGGTTTAATAATTATGAGAACAAGGGGAAGAGTTAAGGCATAAATTTTGGGAATTTCTCCTGCTGCAAAAACAAGAAAAATAACAGCAAAGATATCTTGCATAATAAGTACTCCAATTGCTAAAATGCCGTGATAAGAATTAAATTCACCAAAGTCTTCAAAGACTTTTACGGCAAAAACTGTACTTGAAAAACTGAGAGCAAAAGCTATAAGAAGAGAGGTTTGCCAGTCGAGATCACTTAAATAATTTAAGCCAATAAAACTTAGCCCAAAAATTGTTGCTGTAAAAACAACAGTAGTAATTCCCATGTGCATACAAGCACCAGCCCATATTTCGGGTTTAATTAAATTTTTTAGTTTAACTTTTAATCCAATGGTAAATAACAAAAGAGTTATTCCAAGCTCAGATATAATACTAACAAAAGTGCCTTGTTCGACACCAAAGTAGTTTAAGACAAAACCTGCAAGCAGATACCCTACTAATGGTGGTAGTCCTAGAGTTCTAACACCAAGCCCAAATACAAATGCAATGCTTAACCATACTGGATCCATTTTGCAAAGATAGGTACAGATATTTTAAAATTGGTTATTACAGGATTATTTTTTTACATCTTTTGCATTTCTAACAAAGTTACATCTGGCAGGCAACAATTAATAAGGTAATGCAAATTAGATATAAGACGATTTAAAGTCATGTCATTAATTCTATTCCCTTTTGTTACAATATCCCAACGAGGAGCTATTTTAAAACACTTCTCAATTACAGAAGGGTATTCAAAATTACCTTCAAAAGAGATATCAATAACTATGCTTTTTTCAGAAATAGAATCTGTTGGAATAACAAAAGATGCAGAGGGGACAGCCGAAATAATAATGTCAGAGTCTTTTACTGATTCTAAAACTTTTGCAAAGGGTGTATATTGGTGACAAACTTGAACATAAGCATTTTCATTTAACAACATTAATGCTAATGATCGTCCTACTGCAAGGGAGTCATTAATAATCGTAATTCTTTTTCCTTCAAGGTCAAAATGATTTTCTAAATTATTTTCGGGATATATGTTATACTTTTTATAGTAGTTTTCATAATCGATGGCATATCGTTTAAGAATGCTTAATATTCCTTTGGCAGTAGGAGGAATAACTAATTTTTTAAGATGCTCTGGATCTCTAAATTTTTCGTATTGAACTAAATATCCGAGATATGAATTATGCAAGCCCTCTAAATCTTTCATTGGGTTTATCATATTCATAAACATAGTGTCTTTCTCTTGATAACCAGTAGGATACATAACCATAATCCCATGTACCGTTTTGTCATTATTTAGATTGTCAATTGTTTTAATTAAGTCTTTTGATGAGGAAACTCGATAGTCTTTACAACTGACATAATTTTTTTCACAAAACTTCTTAATTCCTTTTACGTAAGAAATACTTCCCTGATTATCATTAGTGAGTATTACTGCAAGACTGGGATATATTTTATGTTGTTCATAAAAAAACTTATTACACGCAAAATTAGGTTCATCATATTTCTCTATAAGACTCTGAACATTTAATATTTTTTGAGAATACTTGTTTTCCATAAGATTTATATTTTTCGCTTTTTCTCAAACACTTTTAAGTCTGATATTTTACCATTATTTACTATAAACTTTACAGTAGTAACAAACTTATGCCAACCTTTGTTTCCTGCCGCTCCAGGATTAATATGAAGTAATCCAAGTTTTTTATCGTTTATAATTTTTAAAATATGCGAATGACCCGAGATAAAAAGCCGAGGAGGATTTCTAAATATTTCATTTTTTATTCTTGCATTATAGTTGCCAGGGTATCCTCCTATATGGGTTATCCAGACATCAACTCCTTCACAATTAAATCTTAAGTTTTTTTTCGTTCGTTTACGAATATTTGTATCATCAATATTCCCATAAACTGCTCTAACGATTTTTTTACTTTCTAATAAATCTAATACTTTTTCGGTACCAATATCTCCTGCGTGCCATATTTCATCCACATCAGCTAAAAAATCGAGCCATTCTTCGTCAATATGACCGTGAGTATCTGAAATTAAACCAATTTTACGCATTTGCTAATATTATATTATTTTAAATAAACGGCTTAACAGCTCTTTCATAAATGCCTTGTATGTAGGCTATTGTCATTCCATAATTTGTAACTGGAATACCCGCCTCTACAGCAGGTTTAAGTCTGGATATTATTTGTTTTTTTGTAATGACGCAGCCACCACATTGAATAACGATAGCGTAATCTGTTATTTTTCCAGGTATATTATCTAAACCTGCTACTACCGTAAAGTCAAGTTTCTTGCCCGTAAAGTCAATTAACCAATCAGGTATTTTTACTCGTCCAATATCTTCGCAGGAGACATGGTGGCTACAAGATTCTAGAATTAGTACTTTATCGTAATCTTGTAATTCTGATAATTTTGGTGTGCCTTTAAGGTAATTTTCAAAATCGCCTTTATGCTTTGCTAATAAAACCGAAAATCCTGTTAGAGGTATGTCTTTTGGGATTGAGGTAGCCGCTTGCAAAAATATTTGAGAGTCGGTTATGGCTAGTTTTGGTTTAATTGCAGATTTTTGTAAAAAGCCATTTACCTCTTGTTCTTTAAGAACAATTGCTACACAGTCGTTATCTAAAATATCGCGTATTACTTGTACTTGTGGTAAAATTAAACGCCCTTGTGGAGCCGCTATGTCAATGGGAGTGATTAGTAAAACCATGTCTCCAGAGGATACAATATCCCCAATCATAGAGTTTGTTTTCCAATTACTATCTGGAATAAGTTTTTTTATCGTATCTAAAATGTTATCGATATTATTGTTGTTTTTTACCGAAAAATCTAATACAGGAGTGTTATATTTAATTTTGAGTTCATTTTTATTATTATTATCGACTTGAATAAGGTCTGCCTTTCCGTTAATAATAAAAAATGGAGTTTCAAAAGACTTTAATTTTTCAATAATTTTCTCCTCATATTTATCAAGTTGATAATCATTTATAAGTATTATTCCTAAATCGATTTTATCAATTGTGTCAAACGTTTTCTTTATTCTTAATTTTCCAATGTTTCCATCGTCATCAATACCTGCGGTGTCAATAAAAATTACAGGACCAAACCCTGTTATTTCAAAAGATCTTTTAACTGGATCTGTTGTAGTTCCTTTATAATCAGCCACAATTGAAACCTCTTGTGCTGCAATAGAATTTATTAATGAACTTTTACCTACATTACGTTTTCCGTAAATTCCAATATGTGGTTTGTTTTCTTTTCCTTTTGACATTCAATTATTCTTTTTATCAAAAATAGTATTTTTTATTAAATAGGTTTGGATAAATTACAAATTTAACCTAAGTTTGTTTAAAATACTTTTTCGGAATATGAAATATTTTCTGATCTTTTCTTTAAACTTATTTGTAGCTACTATTGTCTGTTCACAAAGTATTGAACATGGTATTCCTGCAATAAAAAACTATTCCCCAAAAAACTACGGACAGGAAAGTCAGAATTTTAGTGTTTTACAAAATCAAAACCATATTATGTATTTTGGAAACTCCAATGGTATTATGGAGTTTGACAACAATACGTGGCGACTTATAAAAGTAATAGGACGTCCGGTTATGGATATTAATAATAATAATGAGATTTATTTCGGTGGATATAATCAATTAGGTAAACTAGATTATAAAGATGGACTCACAGCAACAATAGATATTGAGTATTGCTCCGAATTTAAACCAGGTCAGATACAAAAAGTTGTTGCTCTTAATAATGAAGTGTTTTTTACAAGTTCTCATCAATTGCTAGTTTATAATAAGGATACTCTTATGCTAGAGCAATCAAATGCTCCAGGAATAGACATTTTTAAACAAAATAATCGTGTTTTGATTTATATGCCCAACAGAGGAATTTATTTTTGGGAAAACGAGGTCTTAAAAAAACACCCTGACCATGAACTCTTTACCGACATTGATATTGCCGATATTATTATTTTAAATGATAATGATTTTATAATAAAACCTAAAAATAATAAAGGTTTTTTAATTTATAAAGACTCGCAATTAAGCGAATTAAACACAGAAGCTGATGAGTTTATAAGTTCTAATGGTTATAGAATAGGACGTTTGCTTAATAATAACTCCCTAATTATTGGTACACAACATGGAGGTGTTGTATGTGTTAATCTTGCAGGCGATTTTATTTATTCTATTAGTCGCGATAATGGACTTATGGATAACCAAATAACAGATATCTTTGTTGATAGTAGAGGGGATGTATGGCTTACAACATTTAATGGGATTACATTAGTAGAAGTAAACTCTAATCTTAGTTTTTTTGAATCATCATTTGGTTTTAATGGTGCAGTAATCACTATAGCAAGGTCTAATGGCGTTTTATATTTGGGTACTGCAAGTGGTGTATATCGTTATTATAGTGGTAATATTTATGATAAAAACCGAAATGTTTTTGATTTTAGACGTCGGTTTGAAAAAGTAAGTGGTATCCGTGCCATGTGTTGGCAATTAATCGAAATTGAGGATTGTTTTTATGCACTTACTAATAAAGGAATTTATTTAATTAAGGATAAGTCTGCAAGGCTAGTTATTAAAGGCTCTTTTAATTCTTCATTAAAACTTAGCTATTTCCAGAATAAATATTTATTTGGTTCATCAGAAGGGCTACTAATAGCAGATGTAAATGAAAATAAAATTGATACTCTGGGGTATTTAAAAGGCTTAAATTATAATATAAGAAGTTTAAATGAAGATTATTTTGGAAATGTTTGGATGGGAACCAACGAGGACGGATTATATGAAACAGGTTTTTATAGTGGGGTTAGTACCGATGTAAGTTTTTCACATTATAATGAGAAAAATGGATTGCCAGAAGCATTCGATTGGATAGATGTTTTTGACTCTTTTCAGGGTACACTCTTTTCAACAAGTAAAGGTGTGTGTCGATATAATTATTCTTCAAATGAGTTTGTTATAGACACACTATTAAATTTTGATTTTGAAAAAGAGAATAAACATCTTTATCCTATTGTAGAAGATAATATCTATAATTTGTGGTACAGTTGTATTTATGATGGTAAGTATGAAAGAGAAACTGGGGTTTTAGTTTTTAATGGGGCAAATAAAAAATATACGCGTTTAGTAAAACCATTTATACAATTATCAGAATATGTAATTGAAAGTATTTATCCTGAGAATGATAGTGTGGTGTGGTTTGGATCTGCTGATGCTTTGATAAAATATAATAAGGTTAATTCTAAAGAAGTATCTGAAAAGTTTCCGTGTTATATTAGATCGATTACAATAGGGAAAGATTCTGTTATTTATTTATCTGCTAATGAAGATATCTCTAAAAGAAAAATAAATTATAATTTTAAAGATAAAACAATACGTTTTGATTTTTCGGGATTGGCATATAGTACCTATGGAGAAGTCGATTATCGCGTTAAACTTGAGGGCTTTGATGATGATTGGTCAGCATGGACAACTGAAGCCTTTAAGGAATACACTTCCTTAGTTGAAAAAAACTACACTTTTAAAGTGCAAGCAAAAGATGCTTATGGGAATGTAAGTGATGAACTAGGCTTGAGATTTGAGGTTAAAGCTCCATATTATAGAACTATTTATGCTTTTGCAATATATTTAATAGTATTTGCTGCTATAATTTATTTAGTGTTAAAACTAAATGAGTTAAGGCATGCGAAAGAAAGATATAGCCTCGAGAAACTAGTTGAAGATCGAACTAACGAATTAGCATACCAAAAAGAACAAACAGAGCAGCTTGTAAACAAATTACTTCCTCAAAATGCTGTTGATGAAATACGAGAGACAGGCAAAGCTAAATCACAAAAATATGATATGGTTACCGTTATGTTTGCTGATATACAAGGGTTTACTGAGATCGCTGAGCAAACAAAACCCGAAGATTTAATAAAGCACTTAAATAATGTATTTACAAATTTTGATAAAATTATTGCTGATTATAATATTGAAAAAATCAAGACAATTGGAGATGCTTATATGTGTGCAGGAGGAATGCCAAATAAAGATATAACTAACCCTATTGAGGTTGTGCTTGCTGCTTTGGAAATGCAAAGGAAAATAAATGAAATTAATAGTGCAAGTGATTTAAAACTAGAAATACGAATAGGAATTCATACTGGACCAGTTGTTGCAGGTGTTGTTGGTTCTAAAAAACTAGAATATGATATTTGGGGAGATACTGTTAATATTTCCAGTAGAATGGAAAGCCACGGAGCAATAAAGAAAGTTAATGTTTCCGAAGAAACATATAAGCATATTAAAGATTTTTTTGTTTGTCAATATAGAGGCAAAATAGATGTGAAATACAAAGGTGAAATGGAGATGTATTTTGTGCATGAAGTCCGAAAAGTACTATCTGTTAATGCTGATAGA
>JAQUBO010000164.1 GCA_028686735.1 Bacteroidales bacterium | reverse complement strand
ACAAACGGACCAGCTTATGACAGTTTTGATGAACAGGCAGTAGTAAATGGAGTAAGCTATAATTATCAAACAATTTTTCCAAATCGCGAAAATGACAACTGGGAAATAGGAATTAGATTTGTTTTTTATTAATTCTAAATTTAATAATTAACATAAGTCCATAAACTTTATAATATCACAAGTAAACTACTAATAATCTGAATTAATAAAACTTAAGACATTATCAGTAATATACTTTAAAGTATCATTATCTAATTCTGTATTTATTGGCAAAGAAAGCACAGTTTTACACAACTGATTAGTTACTGCAAAACCATTTGGATCATATTTATAACCCTTAAATGCTTTTTGATTATGCAAAGCAACTGGATAATATACTGCCGAAGCAATACCTTTTGATTTTAAATACGCTTGTAAGCCTTCTCTATCAACATTATTTAATTGTACGGTATATTGATGAAAAGTATGTGTTGATTTATTAAACCGCTTAGGAGTAATTATTTTATCACAATTAGCAAATGCTTTATCGTAATAATCTGCAGCTGACAGTCTTGCGAGATTATATTCATCAAGAAGAGGTAATTTTACGCGTAAAACCGCAGCTTGTATTGTATCTAATCTCGAATTAACTCCAATCCTATCATGATAATACCTAATTTCCATTCCATGATTAACAATAGAGTTCATTTTTTCGCTAAGCTCGTCGTCATTTGTAAAAATTGCACCACCATCTCCATAACAGCCCAAATTTTTAGACGGAAAAAAAGACGTGCAACCTATATGTCCAATTGTGCCTGCTTTCTTTGTCCAGCCTTTATCTGAAGTAAAATCACTACCAATTGCCTGTGCAGTATCTTCGATAACATAAAGATTATATTTTTCTGCAATTTCCATTATTCTGTCCATATCGGCACATTGCCCAAATAAATGAACAGGCATTATAGCCTTAGTTCTGGGACTAATAGCTTTTTCTATTTTATCGGGATCTATACAAAATGTATCTGGATCAACATCCACCATAACAGGGGTTAATTTTAATAAAGCTATTGTTTCTACCGTTGCGATAAAAGTAAAATCGGTAGAAATCACTTCATCTCCAGGCTGCAAACCAAGAGCCATCATAGCAATTTGCAAAGCATCAGTACCATTACCGCAAGTAATGGCATGTTTTACATTTAAATAATTAGCTAGTTCATTTCGAAACATCTTAACATCATCCCCATTAATAAAAGCAGTAGTATCAAGAACATTAAATATTTTGCTATCTACTTCTTCTTTAATTTTTAAATACTGCGACCTAAGGTCAACCATTGGAATATTCATACATTCAAAATTTATTATGCAAAAATAGTTTATTTTTACTGAATAAGAGAAATTTTTAGACTAGTAAAACAGTCTGTATATACAATTTGTAAAAAAAATACCATTTCTAGCTTAACAATAAGACACAAATGGCAAGTTGCTCCACATACAGAATTTTTTAGAACTAAAATTGGGGTAATTAAGGAAAGCGGAAAAATTAAAGCTTGTCTTAAAGAAACCAAGCTAAAAATCATATTTTGCAATGTACTAAATATTTCATAGCAATTATTTTATAAATATAATTATAATTTTGGGCTTTTAACTGGTAACTTTTCAATTAACGCAACTGGTAAGTTTTCAACGAATATATGCAGTATATTAAACAACGTCAAAAGGCAGAAATCGGACATTATAAACGGACACTAATTAAAGGTTAATCAAAGTATAATTTTGTACTTACTAAAGACTTTTTTTGCTTTAGTTATCTGAATTATTGTATCTTTGCACAAAATTTTAAGAACAAATAATTAATGAAGAATAATCGTAATTTCTGCATAATAGCACATATTGACCACGGGAAAAGTACTTTAGCAGACAGACTGCTACAAATTACTGGATCGGTTACTGACAGACAGTTTCAAGATCAAGTACTTGATGATATGGATTTAGAAAGAGAAAGAGGTATTACTATAAAAAGTCATGCTATTCAAATGGACTATGTTAAAGATGGACAAAAATATGTTCTAAATTTAATAGATACTCCTGGTCATGTTGATTTTTCTTATGAAGTTAGCAGATCAATTGCAGCGTGTGAAGGAGCCTTACTAATAGTTGATGCTACTCAAGGAGTACAAGCACAAACTATATCAACTTTATATCAAGCAATAGATAATGATTTAGAAATTATTCCTATTCTCAATAAAATGGATCTTGACGCAGCAATGCCCGAAGAGGTTGAAGATCAAATAATTGAATTAATCGGAGTTAACAGAGAAGACATTATCCATGCTAGCGGAAAAACAGGTTATGGGATTGACAACATTCTGGATGCAATAATCGCTAAAATCCCTGCTCCCGAAGGAGACCCAAACAAACCACTAGAAGCTTTAATTTTTGATTCTGTATTTAATTCTTTTCGTGGAATTATTGCTTATTTCAGAATTTTTAACGGAACTATTAGAAAAAAAGAACTTGTAAAATTTGTAAACACAGGTAAAGAGTATTTTGGAGACGAAATTGGAGTTTTAAAAATGGGAAATAACTTACCAAGAGAAATTCTTACCGCTGGTGATGTTGGTTATATTATTTCTGGAATTAAAACAGCAGTTGAAGTAAAAGTTGGAGATACAATAACCAGTGTTGCAAACCCTTGTAAGCAAGCTATTGATGGGTTTTCAGAAGTAAAACCTATGCTCTTTGCTGGTATTTACCCAGTTGATGCTGATGATTACGAAGAGTTACGAGCTGCAATTGATAGACTTCAACTTAATGATGCGTCTTTAACATATACACTAGAATCATCTGCAGCACTGGGCTTTGGTTTTAGATGTGGTTTCCTTGGATTGTTACACATGGAAATAGTCCAAGAACGCCTTGACCGAGAATTTGACATGGATGTAATAACAACTGTTCCGAACGTACAATATCTAGCATATACAACAAAAGGCGAAGTTATCGAAGTCCATAACCCTTCGGGAATGCCAGAACCTAATTACCTCGATTATGTTGAAGAACCATATATAGATGGCACTGTAATTACAAAATCAGATTATGTAGGATCCATAATAAAACTTGTTATAGATAAAAGAGGAATGCTCAAAAATCAAATTTATCTAAGTACAGATCGCGTAGAGCTTCAATTCGAAATTCCATTAGGTGAAATAGTATTTGACTTTTACGATAAACTTAAAAGTATTTCTAAAGGATATGCCTCGTTTGATTATCATCAAAAGGGGTATATAAAATCAAAACTAGTGCGTTTAGATATTTTATTAAACGGCGAAATGGTAGATGCACTCTCAACACTTACTCATTTCGACAATGCACAATCTTTTGGACGTCGTATGTGCGAAAAACTTAAAGATTTAATCCCTCGACAACAATTTGATGTAGCAATACAAGCTGCGATTGGTAGCAAAATAATTGCTCGAGAAACAGTCAAAGCACTACGTAAAGACGTTACAGCAAAATGTTATGGTGGAGATATTACCCGAAAACGTAAACTACTTGAAAAACAGAAAAAAGGTAAAAAAAGAATGAGACAAGTTGGAAACGTCGAAGTTCCACAATCTGCATTCCTTGCTGTATTAAAACTTGATTAACCCACATTATTATTTCATACAATAAGAGATTTAAGGGTAAGCATCAATAGATACTTACCCTTAAATCTCAAACTATTAGCTTATTATAAATTAACCAATAGTGATATAGTACAAACCTCAAGATTATAATTTATTGCCAAACTCTTTCCCAAACTTTATAAGTTCCTCTTTTTGCTGAGAGTCTGGTCTAAATTTCATTGCTATAGGAGTAGAATCAACTTTTAATTTCAATGCTTTTAAATTGGCTTCAATTATACCAACCCCTTCCCCACTCCAACCATAAGAGCCAAAGGCTGCGGTAAGTTTACCTCTATCACGAATTGGGTTAATTAAAGCAAAAAGTTTATAAATTGGCAATAAAATATTTTGATTTATTGTTGGACTTCCAACAAGAATTGCATCAGCAAGAACAAGTTTTGAGTCAATTTCGCCAATATCCATCTTTTCGATATCCACTATATCAACATCAATATTTCCAACAGACCTAATACCTTCAGCCAAAGCATTTGCCATTTCGCCAGTATAGCCATAAGCCGACACATAAACAATTATCACTTGTTTTTTTTGATTTTCATTAGCATTTAAGTATTCTTTTGCATACTTTTCAGACAAATCAACAATTTCCTTGTGATTTGTTCGCAAAATTGGGCCATGACCTGGTGCAATAACATCAATTTCTAAAGGTCTTATCTTGTCAATAGCCTTTAACATAAATTTGCTAAAAGGTTTTAATATTACATCAAAATAATACTTAAATGCATCGTGATAATCACCTACTAAATCATCAAACATTTCGTTAGAACAGTAATGAGCCCCAAACGAATCGCAAGTAAACAGTATTTTATCTTCAACAAGATATGAGTATATAGAATCTGGCCAATGCAAATTTGGAGCACTAATAAATCTTATAGTTTTATTACCAAGACTTATCTCATCACCATCTTTTACAATTTGAGATTTAAAAGTTATTTCGTGCATATCCTGCACATACTTAATTGCTTGTCCACTTCCTACAACCCTTGCATTTGGGGCTATCTCTAATAGTTTTTTTAAACTACCCGTATGGTCTGGCTCAGTATGATTTAAAATAATATACTCTATCTCTAAGGGATTTGTAAGAGACTTTACCTTATCAATATACTCATCACTAAATGTCTCTTTAGCAGTATCAACAATCGCTTTTTTATCTGCGTCAATAAAATATGAGTTATAAGTGGTTCCATATTCGGTTTCCATTACGATATCAAAAGTTTTAATATCAAAATCAAGTATCCCTATCCACTTTACACTATCATTAATTTCAAGAATTTTTGGTTTCATTAAACTTATTTTAAAATTGTTAAATACTAATATTTTAATTATTTTCGCAATTTAATTAAAACAAATGAAAGATAAAAAAGTTCAAAATATTTTAGTTTATACAGATTTTACAGTAGTGGGTGAAAAAAGCGTCCAATGGGCAATTTACCTTGCACAAAAATTCAAAAAAGGAATTCACTTAGTGCATGTCATTAACGAAAACACCTACAATTATTTTGATAAATCAAATACAAAAGAAGAGGTAAAAAAGACTCTTTACACCTATTGCGAAACAATAAAAAAAGACCATGACATTAATTGTAGTTTCTACACCGAAGAAGGTTGTAACTGCACAATAATAAACTCCGAAGCCGAAAGATTAGATGCTTTTCTCGTTACAGTAGGAACTCATGGTAAAAACGACCCTCAATTTTTATCGGGAGCATCAGTAGCAAAAATCATAAGAAAATCACGAATCCCTTATTTTATTGTTCAAAAAAACTCACCTATTCCTGGTTTAGCTAAAAACATCGTATTACCCTTAGGAGTACGTAAAGAAATGAAAGAAAAAACGGGGTGGGTTACATATTTTGCTAAAAACCTTTTAACCAGCATTGATATACTTTACAAAAAAACAAATGACAATCGAATAAGCAATAATATTTTTTTTGCAACTAAATTTTTTGATAAATTTAACCTCCTAAGCAAACAATATGAACAAAAAGCATCGCGCGAAGATATAAATAAAATTGCTTTAAGATATGCAGCTAATCACAACAGCATGATGGTAACAATTATTACTACAAAAAATGAAACTCTTTGGAATAAAATATTCGGATTTGCAGAATCATCAATTATAGCAAACACAAAAGGCATCCCAGTACTATGCATTAATCCAAAAAAAGACTTGTATATACCCTGTGTGTAATAAAAAAACATGCAGATAAAGAACTAAAAAGAACTATCAAACATAGAAATAATTTACACAATACTATTTTAAAAGATATTGTCGTATCTAAATTAAAAAGGATATTTTTGCACTATGAATTATCAGAAAATTATAAAATTAATTCTAATATCTCCTTTTCTATTACTTGTAAAACTATATCAATGGATTATTAGCCCATGGTTACCAGCTTCGTGCCGTCATTACCCAACATGTTCTAATTACACTATACAGGCTTTTAAAAAGCATGGTCTAATTAAAGGTATGATACTATCAACATGGAGAATTATTCGCTGTAATCCTTGGGGCACTTTTGGAGATGATCCTGTTCCTGAAGTATGGCCAAAAAAAAGAAAAACTAAATAATCTCTACAAGAACCGAGTTTATAAGTTTAATTAAACAGGTCATTAGTATTGCAAAATGGATTTTAATTTAATATTTTAGTTTTTTTTAACCAAAGAACCATAGAAAGAGAGGTAAACTAATTCGCCAGCTAGGTTATCCCGCACTATTATTAGTGTAAAAACATAGAGTTTAGCTCTAAGCTACCAGATAAGTGTTTTAATACAAGCGTACAAAAAAACAGATATTATTTGCAAACACAATTAAATTGTAATAAGCTTTATTATTCAAATACTTGCACACCTCTTGTTGTAAAAGATAATCCTTGTTGACCATTTGTTGAAATCATCACAGCCTCAAATAAAGGTGGATTTTTCTCATTTTTCACTGCCCAATCAAAAACAAAATTAGCTCCTGAACCTCCCTCTTCATCCTCTTCTGCAATAACTATTTCAACAGTTTCTAAAGGTTTTAAACAAATTGGGTCTTGTATATATTGCCTAATATTAACGCCATCTGTATTAAAATAATCAGCTTTTAAAATATAAATAGAATCCGTAGCTGATATATTGCGAATACTTACAGTAATTGTAAGATCAAAAGCCTTATCTTCATATCTATGATAAATATGTGAATAAACAGATAAATATGATTTACCATGTATTAAGTCATCAAAATTTGATATTTCAAGCTTTCTGCCGTCCAAATCAATGGATTTCACAATCTTGTGATCTACTTCTGTTTTACACGATAAAAAAAGAAGCAGAATAAATACAATTTTTATAATATTTTTCATTTTTCTGCGTTTAAATGTCCCTTAATCTTTTATTATTTCAATCCTATTTAGTGTTTATCAATAGAGTCTCGTGTCTGAGCTGTAATGTTAGAGTTCAAGCTTGCAAAACATTGATAATCACACATTATAGATTGACACTATTTAAACTTTATATGAACTTATATGCCAAATATAATCATTTTGTCTTAAATATAAGTACAAAAACAGATATTTTATAAAATCTATCTGTATATCACACTTAAACACTCAACTATTATCAACCTTACTCAGCACAAAACTCGTATTACACACTGCTATATCAATCTAAACACAAATTAATGGTTGCAAAACACAAAACTAAGTGCACTTACATTGCAAATTCGTACAAGCAAACTACAGTATTATTGTTTAACTTTAAAAATTACTGTTTTAGAAATTCTTTTAACAAATTAAGAATTATTGTCCATTGATTTTCTGACACACCTATTTCTCCAGTCATAATTCCGTACTTATCAGAAATTTTTATTCTATGTTCCGGAATATCCAATTCTATATTACCAGCACAAAATGACCAACGAGCCCCTATTATTTCACAAAAATAAACACTAATTCCAGTAGTTGTTTTCAACCTATCCGCTATGGCATTTAAACGGTCGCTAATATTCGAAAACTGCTTAGATATTTCGGATATATCTTTAGATGTAAATATCGCGTTCTCCATTACTAATTTGGTCATATTTTTTTAAGAAACTTTCATATAGATTTCCTTTTGCGTAAAAAGGCATTGCTTTAATTTCTGCTAATTCTTTCTCTATCAGTGGAAAACCGATTTCACGAGTTTCAACAGAGGCATAATCATCTAAAAACTCTCTAAAAGTAAGAACTGCATTTAATTTACAGAATTTGCCTTCAGTACAAGATTTCAGCAGCCCCATAATTTTATCTCCAGTACGCCCGCAACGATAACCTGCTGTACAAAATGATGATATCATTCCAAGCTTAGCCATTTCTCTAATCATTTCATCAAGGCTTCTAGTATCGTTTAGAATAAATTGCTGTTCTTCTTTAATTTGGACTCTTCCTTCAGCTTGTGAAAGAGCTTTCATTTTTAAAGCATCTGTATATCCACCAATACCAATATTACTTGAAGCATCTGTTTGTGTACAACCTATAGACATAAGGGCTGTATGCGTTTCAGGTTTTTCGCGTACAGTACAAATTAATCCTGTGTAAGGAACAGATAAACGTAAAATAGCCACTATTTTTTTCATGTGCTCATCACTAACCAAATATTTTGAATCTGTACTCAATTGTGAACCACTTGCAGGAGTTAAACGCGGAAATGAAATAGTATGTGGTCCTATATCAAACTGACGTTCAAGATCCATTGCATGATAAAGTAATCCCATCACCTCGAATTTCCAGTCATAAACTCCAAAAAGAGCTCCAGTTGCAACATCATCAATACCTGCT
>JAQUBO010000163.1 GCA_028686735.1 Bacteroidales bacterium | reverse complement strand
TGCTGGAAATACGAGAAAGGAAATTGAAGAGAAGACAGGAAAGAGTGTGATTTCACCGTTAAACGCAAAAGAACTTGGGCAGAATTCAGAAGATGAAAATAAAGAATTGGAATAATAAACAACGAAAAGCTAACAACACCTATGTGTAATGCGGAAGGTAGTTTAAAACGTTCGGACAGAGCGTATCCGTTAAACGCCAAATTTTCTAATTTGGCTTTAGTGCAAAAATATAAAAACAAAATCACAAAATTTGGCTTCGGAGCAACTCTGAAAAGAAATCAGCGATTCCTTTTCCGCACTCCACATAGCTGCAAACCGTTAGCAATAAGTGTAAAAAAGACAGACACAGCAGACAGATACGATATTGACAAAATTAAAATGAGAAGATATTTAGCTTTTTGAAAGAAGAGTGCATATTTGATGGGAATTTATTTTGTTCCCCCCCCCCTCAAAAAAAGAAGAAAGAAACCCCACCCACATTGCAGCACATTTGCAAGTCCCACGAGCCGACGCTCAAAACCAAAGCTTGCAAAAGAGCTGCAATTTTGCCGACACACTAAAGAAAATCACTATCTTTGAATTTTTAAAACATAATATGTCTAACAGAATAATATGGTGAAAAATAGTTCAGATTTTATTTTATTCAAAACCGAGGACGAAAAAATATCGGTAGATGTTCGCTTTGAGGATGAAACAGTATGGCTGTCACAAGAACAAATAGCTGAGTTGTTCGGAAAAGGGAGAAGTACCATAGCCGAACATATTGGTAATGTATTTGATGAAGGCGAATTGGAACAAAATCGAACTTGTCGGAAATTCCGACAAGTTCGACAAGAGGGCAACAGAAAAGTAGAGCGTGAGCTTGACTACTACAATCTTGATGTAATTATTTCAGTTGGGTACCGTGTTAAATCTGTACGTGGAACCCAGTTTCGTATTTGGGCAACCAAACGACTGAACGAATATATCCGCAAAGGTTTTACGATGGACGATGAACGCCTCAAAAATTTGGGCGGTGGTGGTTATTGGAAAGAACTGTTACAACGCATACGAGATATTCGAGCATCCGAAAAAGTATTTTATCGTCAAGTGCTTGATATTTACTCAACCAGTATTGACTACGACCCCAAAGCAGAAGTTTCCATTTTATTTTTTAAAAAAGTGCAAAACAAAATTCATTATGCAGTACATGGTCAAACAGCAGCGGAAGTTATTTTTAGCCGTGTCGATTCCGAAAAAGAATTTATGGGCTTGATGGCTTTTCCTGGCAATCGTCCATATCTAAAGGATGTTGTGGTTGCAAAAAACTATTTGGATGAAAAAGAACTCCGTTCTCTTGGACAAATAGTATCGGGGTATTTGGATTTTGCAGAGCGTCAAGCCGAAAGAGAACAAACTATGTCAATGAAAGATTGGGCTGAACATCTGGATAAAATCTTGACAATGAGTGGTGAAAAGTTATTGCTAGGTGCCGGCTCTATTAGTCACGATAATGCTATTGAAAAAGCTACCTCAGAATATAAGAAATATCAACAAAAAACATTGAGCGAAGCAGAAAGAAATTATTTAGAAAACTTAAAAGCATTAGAAAGTAAAACAAAAAAAAAGTAAAATATTACCAACGCCTTCGCAAGCACATTGCCAATGCCACACGAGCCAACGCTCAAAAAAACAAAAAAAATTTGGCTTCGTGGGAACTCTGAAAAGGTAATTTTTATTCCTATTCCACACTCCACATACACGCAAACCGTTATATGGCATATAAATTGATAGATACCAAAAAGTGATAATTAATAATAATATTTATGAAATATAAAAGAATTATTTATTTGTGTGTGATGTGTCTTATGCTTGTAAGTTGTCATGCAACAAAGAAAAATACACATCACAGTAGTAATGAGGATCTCAAAAAAAATTCTCCAATATATAAGTAGTGTCCGCAAGAAAACTACTGCTTTTTGTGTCTTTGATAAGAAAGCGTCAAAGACAAGGCTTTCGAAGTTTCTGAAACTAAGGAGTTTACTTTTCGTAAATGACTGTTTCAGAAATGAGAGTAACGCAGTATTTGACGTTTTCTTGCAAAGACTAAGTAGAAATTTATTCTTATTAAATTTTTTCCAGTAATTTAGATATCTCTAAAGATATTGAGGAAATGACAGAATTTCTTTGGAACAAAAATATTGTGAGATAGATTTATTTAGTGAAATGCTAATATATAAATTCAAAGATTGTGCCGCATACAAATAGAGACATTGCAACTATTGAAATAAATGAAACATTAAGAGAACAGATTTTTGAGATTATAAAAAATCAACTCAGAGACAATGACCCACCAGAGACTAAAATCACATACGATAGATTGAAAAATAGAAAGCCTTATAACAACGTGCGATATGTTAAGAATTTATTAGCTTTACCAAAAAAACCATTTGAATAGGTTAAATGAAAAAAACTCCTAATAGAAAATATAGACTCAATTCAGCAAAAGATTGGATAAAAATCTATTCAGGGAAGAATATAATTAAAGATTATTTGAAAAGATACTCGGTTAACAAATTGTGTGCAGCTAAAGAATTAAGGATGATTGGAGTTGAAATATCGGAAGAATATGAGACGCAATTAATTAATTCAATGGTAGCTCCCAGAGAACAAAGACTATTATTCAAGCAAAAACGAGAGGATGAATTAAACGCCTCTTGCGAATTTGAAAGTGATAAAAACTTCGCTTTGATTATTGGATACACAAATGGTGGATTTCCATACGGTGTAACTCATGAAGAAATGGAAGAAATAGCAATTGAAAACGAAATTGATTAAATATGCCAGCTGGACAAGCACATACAACTTGGTTTCCTGAATTAAAGGATATTCTAAAAGAAAAATGGAATTCAAAAATGTCAATTGAACAGCATTTTGATTTAGTAAAGGAATTAAATAATAAATTGAATCAAATAAGAACGGACTTGAATATTCAAGCTCCTATGATGTGGTGTCCGAAATGTCAGAAACGAGAACGTTCAAGATTCACAGAGGTATCAATTACTGCAATGTATTATGCTTTAAAAAGGTTTGAATTATGTAAGGACGATTATTTAAAAGAACTATTACGAGATTGGAAAAAGCACTCAAAAATGGAGAATATAGATATTTACGGTAAACCAAAAGATAAAGAATAAAAAATGAATAATATACATGATTAATTGTAAGTACGACTGCATAATCGAGTAAACCGCCAATAGGCAAAATGCCTAGCAGAAAGCCTCTTACACAACTGACAATACCATCCATCAGACTGTTGTTGTATGCCATATTGAAAAGAGATGCTACATAAATTTAGTAGGAACAACAAAATTGACTAAATTTGCAATAAATAATTCGAGATTTTAAAAATATGATTAAAATTAAGAACAAAAATCTTATTGGATATAAATTTATTGACTTATTCTCTGGTATTGGCGGGTTTCACTATGCCTTATCTTCATTCGGTGCAGAATGCGTGTTTGCATCAGAATGGGATATCAACGCAGCCGCAACATACTATCAAAATTTTAATTTAAAGCCGCAAGGAGACATTACAAAAATAAGAGAAATTGACATCCCTACACATGATATTTTATGTGGTGGTTTTCCTTGTCAAGCATTTTCAATTTCAGGAAAACAAAAAGGATTTGAGGATACAAGAGGAACTTTATTCTTTGACATTGCCCGTATTGCAGAGTATCACAAACCAAAAGTTCTGTTTTTAGAAAATGTAAAAAACTTATCTAAGCACGATGAAGGAAAAACCCTTAAAACAATAATAAAAACTCTTGAAAATCTTAACTACACTGTATTTTATCAAGTTTTGAATGCCAGTAATTTTGGACTTCCGCAAAACAGAGAACGGATATATATTGTTGCTTTTAGAAATGACATAAAATGTTCCAAATTTAATTTCCCTATTCCGCCCAATAACCCAGTTTGCTTATTAGACATTTTAGAAGAAAATCCTAAAAATGCGAAAGTAATAATACGTGATGATATTGAGATTTACAAGAAATATAAACCTCAAAAAACATTATTTAATGAAATGACTCTTTTAAATAAGCCTATTCAAATTGGAAAAGTTAACAAAGGAGGACAAGGAGAAAGAATATACCATCCCTTGGGTCATGCTATCACACTATCAGCTTACGGTGGTGGCGTTGGTTCAAAAACAGGTCTATATTTAATAGAAGGAAAAATCAGAAAACTATCACCAAGAGAATGTGCAAGAGTTCAAGGTTTTCCTGATGATTTTATTCTAAATAAGACAGATACTCAAAGCTATAAGCAATTTGGAAATAGTGTTTCAATAAATGTTCTTCAAAGTGTACTTACTGAAATTGCAAAAATAATTAAAGCAAATGAATGATAAACAAATATTAGGTTCTGAAACAGCAAAAAACGGTTTCAAAAATGAAGACGATATTGTTGAAAAGTTTAATAACTGGAAAAAGGATAAAGAGGCTCAGACTTGGCTGAAAATAATGAAATATAAGCTTACAGAAATTGAATTTGTCGAAGCGATTAAGATTTCAGGTTTCAAAACTGATGTTCAGGTACAAGTAAGCATCAAACTTAAAAAAGCCTTAGATGTTGAAAATTTACAAGTAAAGTTAGTTAGTAATCCTAAAGGATTTAATCAAATAGACAAACGTTGGGTTGATAAATATACTGAAATGTGGAATATGCCTAATAATATTGTATCAATTCTTAAAAGATATACAGGAGAAAACAAGCCAACTGTTATAAAACCAAAAGATAAAAGAAGGATGTTTGCAAACGAGTTTACAATTGCGGAGCAAACAACAACTATTAAATGGCTAAAGAAAAATCAAGCACTTATTGTTTCTGACATATTAAAGGGGCGAGGAAAATTTGCAGCAGAGTGGATGTTAGTAGCACAAAAAGTTGAGAAAAATGCAAGGTGGATACTTAAACCAATGAATTTTTGCATGAACTATTTCGGAAACGGAGAAATTGAAATTACAAATAGAGGAAATTTTAAAATAGGTAAAATTACTATGCAAAGAAAAGGTGGTGACGGAGGCAGAGATACTGCAAAGATGTTACAATTTAAGATTAATCCAGCAGAACTGTTTGTCAATGAATAAAACACGAACCACAATAAACCAAACTATAAGCGGTTTGCAAAAGCTTGCTAGGTGTTCGTATTGAACTACACCCCACTTCCACCTAAGTATTAAAGAGAGTTTTTATTCTTTAGGACTAGTTTTTATTAAAACCATAAACTAAGCATTTGCAAGTTCCGCTTTAATCTCATTTGTTGGTATTTACTTTTCATATAAGAGAGGAAAAGTGGTAAAAAGTTGAATTATATTCGATATTTGGGTTTTGTTATATGATTTTTTTATATATAAGAGCGTTAGCAAACAAGCCGACAAACTTACTGCTACAATGAAAATTTTGCTGCAAAAAATAAAGATTTATCACTAAATCAATAACAAGCACTTTTACCTGCTCTTTATCACAATTCAGTTATTAAGCTTTTAAAAGAGCTAAATTTCGGCAGCATTTATATTTTGCTGCCATAATATAGTTTACTATCTTTGTCAAAAAATAAGATCATCAAACAAAGGAAACTACATATTGATCATTTAAAAAAATGGTTCGAAAACGACCATGTTTTTAACACGAAGCAGCTTATATATTTCTATAAGAAGTTTGAACCAAATATTAAGGTATCAACTGTGAATTGGAGAATATATAGTTTGGTACAAACAGGCATATTAGCTAGAGTTGGGCGTGGAAAGTTTGTTCTTGGAAACAAGAAAAACTATATCCCTGAAATACATACTAACCTAAAAAAACTAAACAATAAAATTACAAAGCAATTTCCATTTCTTGACTATTGTTTATGGTCTTCATCATTGTACAATGAATTTATGCTTCATCAACCTGGCAAATTTTATTTAATTGTTGAGGTTGAGAAAGATGCTACTGAATCGATTTTCTTCTTCCTGAAAGAAAATAAATATTCAGTATTTATTGATCCGACAAAAGAATTATTAAACAGATATGTTCCAAACGAAAAAGAAACATGGATTGTTAAATCATTAGTTACAGAAGCTCCGACTCAGAATATAGAAGGAATACAAACAACAACTATAGAAAAACTTCTTGTTGATTTATTTTGCGACACTGTTATTTTTGATGCTCAACAAGGTGCTGAAAGAGATAGAATATTTATCGACGCAATGGTAAAATATACGGTTAATGAAAATAGAATGTTACGATATGCAGATCGTAGAAGAAAGAAAAAAGAGTTTTCTGATTACATAAAAACAATAACTAAATTCCGGTAGCAATAGTTGTTTTGCTGCCACAATAATGGATTATGATTAGTAAAAGCACATTAAACATAGAATGGATAAACGAAGTTTCAGCAAAAAATAGAAAAGCTGATAAGATTCTTGTTGAAAAAGTAATCAGAGCATTTTTTCTTCTAGAAGGTCTTGCAAAAATGGATCTAAACTTTGTTTTTAAAGGAGGAACTGCATTAATGCTTATTATGAACTCCGCTAAAAGACTTTCAATAGATATTGATATCATTTTATTTGAAGAACCAGAAAATCTTGAAAAACAATTTCTTGAAATAATCTTAAATCAAAGTTTTACAAGATTTGAGCTTCAGTACAGAAATACTGAGTCGAAAATAAAAAAGGCACATTATAAGTTCTTTTACAATCCAATTCATAAGACTCAATCAGAAGAGGAATATGTTTTGCTTGATATTTTATTTGAAAAACCGAATTATCAGCAAATAGTTGAGTTACCAATAAAATCAAAGTTTATAATTTCAAATGGTAAGGAAATTACAATTAAACTTCCATCCAAAAATGACATATTGGGTGATAAACTAACGGCATTTGCTCCAAACACTACTGGTATTCCATACTTTAAAAACAGTAATAGCATGAGTATGGAAATTATGAAGCAACTATATGATATTGCCAGTTTGGTGGATGTTGCAGATAATATGGAAATATTAGATCAAACATTTAAAGCTTTTTCAAAAACAGAGTTAAATTATAGAAATAAAGACGATTTGAGTTACTATGATGTTATTGAGGATATCATTCAGACATCTTTATGCATAGTGAGTCGCGGTGCAATCGGTAGAGGAAACTTTGATGAACTGCAATCTGGCATTCAAAGAGTTTCACGTTTTATATTTTCAGAACCATTTTACCTTGACAAAGCTATAACAATGTCATCAAAAGCAGCCTATATTGTCAGCCTGATAAAAAATAAAAGCGAAAATATTGAAGTTTTCGATGATCCATTGCAAATGAAAGAATGGGAAATTGTTGACCCAATATGGCCACGATTAAACAGACTTAAAAAGTCAAATCCTGAAGCATTTTTTTATTGGTATAAAATTCACGAGCTAAATAAACAGATTGATTGATAAATCTTCCATCCTTTATAGAGATCTCTAAACGGCTAGTTTGTAATCAAGTAAACCGCCAATAGGTAAAATGCCTAGCAGAGAGCCTCTCACACAACACCACAGTACACTTCGACTTTCACGCAGTATAAACCAAGCGAATCACATATACGACGGTTCTCTAGGTTATACCAATATATGTTTGTTTTTTGCAAGTTTTGCTTTAATCTCATTTGTTGGTATTTACTTTTCATATAAGAGAGGGGAAACTGATAAAAATCGAATATAAGTTGATTGATATTAATTTAAAACACATAAAACGACATTAAAGTTACATTTAAATATATTTTGCTTAATAATATTTAGTATATTTGTACAGTATTAAGTAAAAAGCAAAGTATTAGCACTAAAACCATTAAATTTTATTATTATGAAAAAGTTAATTTTTTATTTCGCATTTGTGAGTTCTATGCTTATTTTGTTTTCATCCTGTGAAAAGGATGAGGATGACGATAACAACAATGACAATGGAGACATTGTAAACTCAAAAAACTATGTCGTTGCCGCAAGTTACGGCGACATAATTCCATTTTCAATTGACAAAGACAACATGTCGTATTCCTTTGATAACGAAACTACTAATCAAAGTGGTAACGGTAGTTTTGTAATGTCTCCTGACCCCAAATTAACGGGAGTATATGAAGTAAATCAATCTGGGACAACGCAATATATTGTTGAAATACCTGATGTTATTACGATCACATCTTTACAGTTGGGTAATACTCTAAACAAAATGGCGGTTGGACTATCTGCTGATTTACACAATTCAAATACTTACACAATTGCCGATTTTGCTGGAAAGTACCTTTATATGAATTTTGATGACGGAGAAAAATATCCTGGAGAGTTTTGGGGAGGGACTCAAATCAATTCAGATGGCACCTATACCTCAGGGCCAGGAGATGAAAACATAACAACAATTTCATTTTCAGGTTATGGAAATGGAACTATTAGTGTTGATGAAAATGATAACTCAAGAATATTAGCTTA
>JAQUBO010000162.1 GCA_028686735.1 Bacteroidales bacterium | reverse complement strand
TTTGTTCTTTATTGTCAATAATAGTAATTTTATTAGTATCTACATTAAAACCTGCCCCTTTATCATTCATTGAGTTTAAAACTATAAAGTCAAAATTTTTGCGTTTTAATTTTCCAATGGCATTCTTAAGTTCATTTTCTATCTCTAGTGCAAAACCAACTACCACCTTATTTTTCTTCATTTGTCCGAGCTCTTCAGCAATATCTTGGGTAGGTTTTAATTTAATCGTCAAATCTTGATTTTCACGTTTAATTTTAGTGTTATTTACTTGTTCAGGTGTAAAATCGGCAACTGCAGCCGCTAATATAGCAGCATCTACGTTTTCAAAATTTACTTTTGCGGCATTATACATTTCAGCTGCCGAAACAATATTGATAAGTTTAATATTTTTGTGTTTAGGCTGAATATTGACAGGTCCGGAGATTAAAAGCACCTTTGCTCCTCTGTTAGCACAGTCTTCAGCAATAGCATAAGCCATTTTCCCAGACGAATGGTTTCCAATAAACCTTACCGCATCAATACTTTCATACGTTGGTCCAGCAGTTACTAAAATTGTTTTATTATTTAATGATTTTTTTTTTTCGTAAAATGCTTTTATACAATTAACAATAGTCTCGGGTTCGGCAAGTCTTCCTTTACCACTAAGTCCACTAGCAAGCTCCCCCTCTTCGGGCTCAATTATAGTATTGCCTATTTCTTTTAATTTACAGATATTCTCTAAATTAGTTTGATGTTTATACATATCCAGATCCATTGCAGGAGCGACGAACACAGGGCATTTAGCTGACAAATACGTTGTAAGCAACAGATTATCAGCTATTCCACTAGCCATTTTTGCCATTGTATTAGCAGTTGCAGGAGCAATAATGTAAGCATCAGCCCACGAGCCTAAATCGACATGCGAATTCCAATCCCCATTTTCAGGATTAAAGAAATCAACCAGTATAGGATTTTTTGATAATGTTGCCATAGTTAATGGCGTAATAAACTCTTTTGCCAAAGTTGTCATAATAACTTTTACCGACGCCCCTTCTTTAATTAAAAGTCGTGTTAGGTTGGCAGCTTTATAGGCTGCTATACTACCGGTAATACCGAGTAAAAAGTTTTTTTTAAGCTCAGACATTATAATCTACACACTTGGTATTTCTGTATCTTCAGTCGTTGGATACGCATAATACACTCTATCACTAAGAAATTCTTCTAAGGAAATTAGAGATGGTTTTGGCAATTTTTCAAAATACTTTGAAACTTCAATCTGCTCACGATTTTCATGCACCTCCTCTAAGTTGTCATTATAAGTCGCAAACTCTTCGAGCTTTTCGTACAATTCTTTTCTTAATTCAGCATTAATTTGATCAGCCATTTTTGAACATATAACAACTGCCTCATAAATATTGCCAGTTTTTTCACCAATTGAGACAATGTTTCGTGTAATTGTTGATACAGGTGCATCTGTTTTTTTGTAGTCCATATTATTTATCGATAATTTTTAGTGAATTATTGTAAAATTTCTCTGCCTCTTTAATTTTATCTGATTTGGGAAAATTGTCAACAAAAGTCAAATAAGCCTCTATTGTATTATTATATCTTTCTTTTTTCTTAGACTCAACACTATTTTCTGCTAATAAAAATGAGGCTTTAATAACAGTAAAAAGTATTTTTTCTCTATAATCAGTATCAGGATAATCAGTTAAAACAAGTTTTAAAGAAGTAATTGCAGCTTTATAATCGCCAATATTAAAGAATAAATATGCATTATTAAAAGCTTTTGTCTCAAGCTTATACTGTAACTTATCTACAAGTTCATTTGCTTCTTCACGCTTCTCAGAATCTGGATATTTCTCTAAAAATATCTGAAACTCTTGAATAGCAGCTTTAGTATAAGTTTGTTCAATAGAGGGTTCTGGTGAAATCAAATAGTAACAATATGCTGCAAGATACTCAACCTCTTGGGCATGTTCACTAGACGGATATAAACGTGCAAAATCCTTAAAAAGATAGGCAGCAAGCGAGTACTCTCCTAATCCATAGGAACAATATGCTTGGTAATAATTAATTTTCTCAGCCTTATCTGTTCCTCGATAAATAGAACGTAACTCCTCCAATAGTGATTGAGCTTTATAATAATCTTCGTTTTCGTAATATTCTACGGCTTTTTCGAATTTTAATTCATAATCAGAACTTTTTACTAATTTCTGATATTCGCTACACGATGTAGTAACAAAAACAATTAAGGCAAAAACCAAGTAGTATATTCTATTGTTTTTTAACATTTTGCAAAGATACATTATTATCATTGAATATTATAAATTATTTTTACACAAAATTTGTTTTACACAAATTCTTATTGTAAACGCTAAATATTTGATTTTATTTTGCATTCACAGTGCTAAAACAAGTCCCCTATTCTTACCTCAATTTTTTTTATTCGCTACAATTAAAATTAAAGGCAATTGCAGTTTCGAGAAGATTTCCAGATTTTAAATCTTCTAATTCAAATTGTTCGACTTTATTTTTATCAAACAACCAAATTTTACTAACGAACTTAAATGCAATTTCGAGGTCATGACTGGAAAAGACAATACATTTTTTATTTTTCAGAGCCAATTCACTTAATTTTAGTAAAAGCTGATTTTTAGAATAATAATCGAGAAATGCTGTTGGCTCATCAAGCAAAATTACAGGAGTTTCCTGCACAAAAGCTCTACAAATCATAGCTCTTTGTCTTTCTCCATCACTTACCGAATAAAGAGGTTTATCTTTAATATGGTCGATATCAAAATCTTCGAGATATTGCTTTATTATCTTACGATCGTTTTCAGATTTTTTATCAAAAATATTAGTGTAAGGACTACGTCCAATTGCTACTAAATCAAATATTTTAATATTTGAGAGATAATCTAATCTTGAGCTTACATAACTAATAATACATGATCGTTCGGTGTGCTTTATTCTATTAATCTCATTACCATCAATATAGACGTTTCCCTCTATAGGCATGATTACACCAGCTAAGGTATTTAATAATGTACTTTTGCCTGTACCATTTCTTCCTACCACACAAATAATGTCTCCAGCAGTGGCTGTTAAATTAATATGAGTAGTAAGAGCCTTATTATAACCAATCAGTAAGTTTTGTATTTTCAATAGTTCCGCCATCAAATTACTGTTTTTTTATTTTGCATTACTACCCAAATTATAAACGGAGCACCCATAATTGCAGTAACGGCATTAACTGGCAAAATACCTTGTGTAGTAATTGAGTGTGTCAAGATATCACTGCTAACGAGAAATATTGCACCAATAATACTGGCGGCAGGTATCAACACAAAGTGATTAGCAGTATTAAATATCCACCTTGCAATATGCGGAGCAGCAATTCCAATAAATCCTATAGGTCCACAAAATGCTGTTACAGTTCCAGTTAAAAGGCTTACAAAAGAAAACACTAAAATACGCTGAATTTTGGTATTTATCCCCATACTTTTAGCAAAACTCTCTCCAAGCAAAGTAAGATTTAAATTCTTTGACATTAAAAACACACCAAAAAGCCCAAACACTATAATCGGCAAGATTAGCATTACATCATTATATGATACGGCATCAAGATTTCCCATAGTCCAAACAACAAAAGATTTAACACTAATATCATTTGCATAATACTGCAAAATACTAACAATCGAACTTACCACTCCTGCAATTAATATACCTATAATTAATATACTAATATTATCACGAACACGAACTGATACCGCTAAAATTATAAGCATCACAAAAGCTGCACCAGCACCAGCACTAATTAATAAGCTAATATTTGTCCCTAAAACACCTTGCACTCCGACAAGCAAACTCCCCCCAAGCACAAATAAGGCTACACCGAGAGATGCACCACTACTAATACCCAGGACATAAGGTCCTGCAAGAGGATTTCGAAAAACAGTTTGCATTAACAATCCAGATACTGATAATGCGAAACCAGTAAGTACCGCAACCAATACGCGTGGAAATCTAAACTCCTTAACAAGAAGATAATAACTATCATCCGAAACATTACTAAAACTAAAAAAACTAATTATATTCTTAAATGGAATATCAATTTGCCCTGTTTTAAGATCAATTAAAATTAGTATTCCAAGAATAATTAAAATCGCGACAAATATTATTGTGTTAAAAACTCTACTCATACTACTTTATTTCTCTATAATAATAGAGATTATAACTTGAGTCCATTCCATAAAAAATATGGTAAAGATCATTCAGTATAATATCAGGATGTATTATCCCTGACTCAAAAAAATCGTTTCCACCATATACATTAAGTCTGTTATTATTATTAAATATTCGTGCACGATTTACAGGTGCAAAATTCACAAGGCGTGGTTCTATATTTAATATTTCAGACTTTTGTGTTATTGCATTTGGATTAAGCCAAAAATCAGCAGTTTGCGACACGGCAAATATTTCTTCAACAGTTAAGGCGACGCTTTCATAATCCTGTTTATCAGTCATCTTATAAACTCCACCAGCATCTTCAATAAGTTTTACCATATAAGAGTCAGCTCCAGGCACCCACCAGGTTCCTTTCCACGGTAAATTTAAAATAATTTCGGGTGAGGTTTTACCTTTACGTGTAATACTATCTTTAATACTAAGATAATTATTTTTAACACTATCAAAGTATTCATTGGCGAAGTCCAGATTATCATAAAAACAGGCGAAAAACTTTATCCACTCCATGCGCCCCAAGGGAGTGTTTTCCAGAAAATCACTTACAAATATAATTGGAATACCTATCCCTTTCAATTTTTCATATCCAGCTATACTACTGTTATCAATTCCATACGCAAAAATAACATCTGGATTAAGCGATATAATTTTCTCCAAATTTATTTGATTACCATAGCCAAGTTCAGCAATTTCTCCAATTTGAATTTTATCTCTTAATTCGCCATTATATAAATAATTAACTCCACTAACTCCCTTAATTGTTGCAGCCTTCCCAATTTGCGAAATAAAAGCACAATGTGTAGTTGACAGACATACTACTTTGGAAACTGGTATTTGAATTATCGTTGTATTAGCAGATGCTAAATTATTTTCTGATGACAGCAAATAATTACATTTTTGGTTTTCATTATTCAGTCTATCTTTTACATTAAGTATATACCCTTCGCTAATTTCAGATATCTCGAAACCTTGAGCATAATCATTTTCAATAATTTTCCCATTAGTATTTTCATCAAATTGATGCTTACATCCAACAAGAGCAAAAACTAATAATATATATATAAATAAGGACTTTTTCATTATAAAAAAACCACTGATTACATAAATACAATCAGAGGTTTTTAAAATTTGATAATTATTCTATCTTGATAATATTATTTTTTTATTGATAAGAAACTCACCTGTTTTTATGCGTAACACATAAAGCCCCTCTGGGAATGATTGCAAATTTAATTGATACTCAAATGGTCCATAATTATCAGCATTTACAGGTACTTTTCGACCTAAAGCATCATATATTTCAATTGTTGCAATATCAAATCCCTGATTTAATGCTTTTATATTAACAATCCCAGTTGTAGGATTTGGATAAATATCAAAACTCGACTCTGCTATCAGACTTTCAATATCTACAAGACAAGTTATTGGTTTAATAGGCATTGCAGTGCTAAAATTGTAAAATTCATTAGCTGACTCCCAGACACCTGTAGTTTTTTGAAGATACAAGTCGTTATTTGCTGGATTAATTCCTCTGGAAGTAACAATAGGCATAGCGAATAAATCATCATTTACACCATCTGAATTTTCGTCTTTATATGAAATTTCAAATCCAGCATAAAATGGTCCATCTATATTTATTGGAGTGTCAAAACTAATAAGATTAGATTGATTTGCAGTTAAATCTCTGATATACACTTTTTTCTCACCAAGTTTTAAACTATCAACAGGGCCGTTCTCATCGCCTTTCCATATACAGAATCTAACAAAATTTGTATGAGAACCATACACAGCATGAATTACAGGGACAATAACTCCCTCCACTTGACTAAAAGTATAGGTATCAAAATAGTTCGCATATTTTTTAATTTTATCCCCATTATGTCCAGCAACAAATCCCCATTGGAGAGGTGGCACCCATGTTTGAACAGTTTCTCCTGGATTAACAGTTGTTAGAGTATCACAATATGTTTGTACTGCACCGCTAAAGACATAAATATAATTATCTTTAGTAATAATACTTGACCCACAAGCATTACTAACAGTAAGGGTAACATCCCAAATTCCAGCCGTAGGGAATAATATCCCGTTTGTTGGAGAGCCTTCACTGCTACTAGCTGGCGAGCCATTCTGGAATTGCCATGTATAAACAGAAGGCAAACCTGTTGACAGATTCTGAAACTGAACCATTTCACCAGCTGCAATTAGTCTAGGAGTCGCGTCAAAGTCGGCCACAGGAGGCTCTGTACAAGGATCCCCCTCAGCAACCGTTATGTAAAGTTCTTTTGTCAAAACATCTACCCCAAAATTATTACTAACAGTCAAAGTTACAGGGAACACACCTTCAGTATCATATTGAACTCCAACAGGATTTTGCTGGTTGCTTGTTGCAGGTGTTGCATCGGGAAACTCCCAACTCCATTGATACGGCAAGCCAGTACTTAAATCGATAAAATTTATTTGATCACCTGGCTGTATTACTGTATAATTAGCAGTAAAATTTGCTGTAGGAGTAGTTGTAGCAGCAGGTATAACACGTATATAATCAACTTTTGTTTCTGTATCTTGAACATTATTAGTTTTACGACATCTCAGCTCAACATTATAAAGCCCTGGTGTTAAATATGCGATTGGAGGTGGTGCCGAATCTGCAAATACAGCAGGTGTTCCACCCTCAAAAGACCAAGCCCACTGGTTAAATGGTCCATTTTGAGATAAATTTGTATATCGTACAACTCCACCAACAGGTATTGTCATGATATCGGCTTCAAAATCTGCAATTGGTCTAGTTGGATCAGGGTTAACAGTAATACAATCTTCACAAATATAAGTATTTTGAGATGATGCATTTTGCACCTGCAAAACCACATCAAAAATACCCGGATTATTATAACAAATATTTGTAGGATGTTGATTAGTTGATGTAGGCGTTACAGACCCAGGAAAACTCCAACTCCACGATGTGGGCAATCCAGTTGATTGATCATTAAAATTGATGCAATCGCCAGCAGTTATATCATAAGCAGATGCAATAAAAGCGGCAGTAAGACCTTCTGTACCATCGGTAACCGTAATATATCCATTTTTAATTTCCTCATCTGTATCAGTACCATCACCAACTGTTAAAGTAACAGAATAAACACCAGCAGTTGGGTAAGTAATAATTGGATTTGGGTCTGTTGATGTTCCTGGTGTTACTCCCTCAAAAGCCCAATCCCAAGAGGTAATATCTCCAATCGACTCATCTGTAAAGTTTACACTTTCTCCAGGAGCAATAACAGTAGGTGTTGCAGAAAATGCAGCACTAAAAGTTCCGGCAGCAACCACTTCTATATATAATGTTTTTGTTTCAGCATCATTACCATTAGCATTAGTTGCAGTAAGTGTAACGTTATAAGTTCCTGCGGTGTTATAAACCACGCTTGGGTTTGGAACGTCACTTGTAAGAGGCGTTCCTCCAGGAAAATCCCATTCCCACGATGTTGGATTATTAGTTGACAAGTCCGTAAAATTAACCGTTCCACCCTCCACAACAGTTGTTGGAGTAGCGGTAAAATCGGCAACTGGGGCATCTCCTGTAGCGGCATTTGGATCATATCCTTGCAAACTTTCGGGGTCTGTATTTGTTGGATCTAACCATGGCTTTAATTGGCGATTATCAGCAGTTCCATTAACAGTCCAATGCTGACTAAACATACCATACAAATCATATTTATTAGAATTTGGAACATTACAACCTGACGCACCTCCAGTTTCGGTACCTACTATTAATTTATTAGCACCCTTAAAAAGTGGAGAACCAGAAGAACCTCCTTCTGTAATACCCCAATTTGTAGCAGTTTCTACCCAGTATGCAAGCCAATGCGAATTAGCCAGACAACCAGTATATGTTTCTGCTGAAACAGTCGCTGTATATGTTGATATTTTCTTTATATCTCCAGATGGATGATGTATGCAAACCCCTGCAGTACTTGGGGTAGTACTTCTATCCCAACCATTATAATAAGTATTAATTGCTGCCAAATTAGCTTCAGTTGTGCTTAATTCGAGTAACAAAAAATCGGTACCGCCAGACTCTAGCCCACGTGATCTAAACTCCGCCCCAGTCACAGTTTCATAAGCTGGTGCAGAACCTGGATTAGTGCATCCAGTTGCTTCAAAATGAAAATAAAACTGCCATTGAGCAAATTCGGCGGCAGATGCATCTCCGCCACAATGATCAGCAGTCAAAAAATATGGAGTACCATCATTTGCAGTATTATTTACAAGA
>JAQUBO010000161.1 GCA_028686735.1 Bacteroidales bacterium | reverse complement strand
AAAACAAACAGTTTACTTGCAGAGCAGACAAACATCAACCCAAATGAAATTATTCTGCTGCCAAATCAAATTACAAATATTCCTTTTGAATTCAAAGTAGATATAATCAACTCACTATTGCTTTTTAAAGAATGCGAAGTAATTCCTGCAGAATGGACAATTTGGAAAATAATTGCTCACCCTGTGGAAGCATATAAAGTAATTGAGCTGAAAAAGCTGAGAATGAAACTTAAAGGATTTGTGCAAGCTGAAGGAATAACATTACCAATTGAACAGGAATATAACTTATATGAATAAATCAATTCTCATATCAGGAAAAACTAAAACATTGAAAAATTACGCCAATGTTTATGACACTATTGCTGCTATTAAACGCATCATAAAAGAAAACTATCCCGATGTAAGAGAACTTGCATTTTCACTCCAAGCACAAACTGATGAACAAACTTTCCGTAATATCTGGAACTTTGTAACCAATAATATAAAGTATCAGAACGACCAAAAAGGCTACGAACAATTACGAACTCCTCAAAGAACCTTACACGATGAAATTGGTGATTGTGATGACTTTAGCATATTGATTTCGGCAATACTCGCAAATCTTGGACACAATCACAAATTGGTTATTGCAGCATATAAATCAGTTGATAAATGGCAACATATCTATCCAGTAGCATACTCAAGTACAGGAAAAAGATATGTAATTGATTGCGTTCCTGAAATTCCAGTATTTAATTACGAAGCAAAGCCAATCAAAAATCGAATTCTCATAAATATGAGTAAGGAAATTCCAATTACTCAGAACTCTAAACCAAATACAAGTCAAATGAAACTAGAAGAATTAGGATTAATTTCTGAAACAGAAATGATCGAAGAACTTAGAGAACCTTTTAACATAAACAGCCTTGAAGGAATTGCAAATGATGATGAAGAAATTTCGCTTCTTCAGGGGCTGCTTGGTAATGTTGCAATTGTCGATGAAGATGATGAATATGATACTGTTTTAAGCGGTTCAGAACTCAAACAGAACATTATTATCAAGCAACTTGTCGAGGCAAAAACAGCTTTAGAAAAAGAAATCGCAAGTCCTACAAATCTATCTCAAATCAATGATACAAAAACAGATTTGGTCTTAATCAAAAATATTATTGTCAATTTTGATGATGAAGACGATAGAGATCATGCAATTGAATTGGCAATCGGCAAAAACACATTATATCAGAATTTCTATAAAACTATTCAGTATGGAGTTTCCGATTTGTTAGATGGATTAGCTGGTGAAGATGATGATGATTTGTATTATCTGAAACTTATGAAAGAAGAAGGCATTTTGGATGAAATTATCGATGACGATTTTGATATTGACGATTTTGAAGACTCTGTCGATCTTCAGGAAGAATTTGAAGGACTAAGTGATATTGAAGGGAGAAAAGAACGACAAGCGAGAAGACAAGTGCGTAAGCAAAAAAGAAAGGCAAAAGGACCTGTATATAAGAAACTTGGTCAAAAGGTGAAGAAAGGTGTTAGCTCATTTAAAAAGAAACATCCAAAACTTGCAAAATTTGGTCATGCAGTTGTAAAATACTCTCCAGCAACATTTGCAGGTCGTAAAGCATTAGAATTATTTATTCGAGGCAATGCATTCAAAATAGCTGATAAACTTGCTATTGGATACATAAGTGAATCTCAAGCAAAAGCACTTGGTTACACAAAAGCTGAATGGCAAAAGTTTGTCCAAGGAAAAGATAAAGCCGAAAGCAAATGGTATTCCATTGGAGGTAAAAAAGCATATTTCCAAAAGATGATAAAATCATCAAAAGCAGGAAAAAAAGTTGGTCTTAGAGGAACAACAGTTTTAGAGGCTATTGGTATTGCTCCAGCAATTGTCGCTGCGGCACTTAAAATATTCGGCTCAGTAATCGGATTTTTCAAGAACTTAAAACTTAAAAGAAAAGACGGAACAGAAATTCCAGATACCGAAGACGAGACAATCAATACTGGGAACAAATCAAAAACAAAATCTACAAACATAGATAACGAAGAAATGGAAAACGAAGAATTTGAATCTCAAATTAAGAAACACGAGAAATCTGGTGTAACTGCAGAAACAGTTACTGATGAAGAAGGAAACGAAACGATTATCTATAAAGATACTGAAGGAAATGAAATCAACAAGTTCAAAGCCTTTTTCCTAAAGAATAAAACCATGATAATTGTAGTATCAATTGTTCTGGTTGTAGGTATTGTTGGACTAATAATTTGGAAAATCAGACAAAGAAGTTTACACGGATTAGGAGCTGTCGGATTAACAAAAAAACAAGAGAACTTCATCAAGAAACAAGGCTTGAATAATCGTGCTTATGCTTCACTTGTTAGAGAAGAAATTGGGAAAGATGGAAAAAGCAACAATCAATCAAATCGCAAAACATACTATAAAAAAGTATTCAGGGAAGCATATAAAAAACCACTAACAAGCAAGCAAACATCTGCCGCTTTGGAGTATAATTCCATGTATAAAGAAGTGAGAGAACTTGCTAAGCAAAAAGGTGGCGGAACAAAAGGCTGGAAAGCAGCTTGGGCAGAGGTCAAAAAAAAAAGCCGGAACTAGATAAAACATCAACAGTACCAATGAAAAAACAATACAGTAAACCAGCAAAGAAAAAAAGAAGTACAACAGATGCTTCATTAAGGTTTAAGAAAATAACCGAAAAAGCTCAAAGCATCAGAAAAAGTCATCCAAAGAAGAAATGGAAAAGCTGTATTAAACAAGCTAGCAAAGAGCTGTATAAATAGATTTATAAACTCAAAAATAAGTAAACAAATGAAAGATTTTAGCAACGAAGAAATTATCCTTAGCGGATTATCAGGCAGTCTTGAAGGAGATCTTGAAGGACGCAAAAAAGATGCTCAGTTTTCAAAACTTGGAGCATCAATGTTCAGAAAACAAATGATTGAGAGAGTATCTCAACTTCCAAAAGTTGTGCAAAAGCACCTTAAAGAAGATAGAGCACAAATCTCAGACAAAGAATTCTTTGTTATCAGAGATATAGCAGGAACCAGTACTGATATCATCAGGAAAAATGAGAAATCAGAACCCGGTTTAAGAAATATTGATGATGCAGAATTAACAGAGAACCAATATTTTCTGCTTAATGCAATTTCTTTGCAGTACAGAAGTGGTAAATCCGGTAGGTTTGATGAATTGTTTCCAGATTTTCTTGCAAATGCTGTCTTTACATTTAAGATTGCATCAAGAGAAATTATGAGTGCAAACCCTGTCGATATGTTCCAAAACCCAGTTTTTGGTTATAATATAACTAAAGACTTTGGAATGTTAATTCTCAACAATCCAAAACTAATTCTGCCAAATAAAACTATCGCTTTTGGTATTGACGACGCTCCATCAGCTATGTCTGGTCAAGTGAAACTCAAGCTTATTGGTACAGAAGTTAAAATGTACTAATGTCTTCTGGATTAGAACGGTGTGTTCTTTAATGAACATGTCGTTCTTTTTTAATTTGAGAAATCAGAAAATTTTTAAATCAATAAAAAACAATCAAAATGGCTGACGAGAAAAAAGGAACGGAAGAAAAAGGAAAAGAAACTGGCAATGAATCAAGTGAGATGATTCAAATTATTGCAAGCATTCTTAAAAGTACTCCTATCGAAATCAAAAAAGAATTAGGAAGAATTGTCAGAACAGATGCTGATATTTGGAATGCTGTAAATGGTGTCGGAAGTGTTGAAAAATCATTAGAAAAAGGTTCTTATGAAGGGATTGTAAAAAGTGGAAACACATTATTAGCCAATGTAAGTGTAACAGCTCAACAAGAAGGTGTTGACAAGGCAAGTGTAGTAACCGATGCAAATGGTTGTTATAAAATAGAACTTGAAGGCGGTTCTTATGACCTGATTTATTCTTTAAAGGATTACCATACAGAAACAAAGGATAATGAACCTATTTTTCCAGAAGTAGAAATGACAAAGAATGTTGAACTTACAAGTGTAGTATAATGAGCCCAGAATATGTTTTTGGAATAGTAATATCAATTCTCCTATCAGGTAACGGGATTATGTTTAGGTTCTTTATCTCTTCAGTTAAAGATCTTAAAATAGTAATCCAAGAACTCGCATTAGCAGTTAGATCAAGTCAAAAGGATATAGAATTTATCCATCGAGAACTTGATATACACAACAAGCAAATCGAAAAACACGAAATGGAAATTGACAGATTAAAAGACACTCAAAATTAAAAGCAGATGAAACCAGATATCAAAATACAAATGATAGAGCAGCATATTAATTCAAGCAAATCGATTGAGTTAAAAGATGCACTTGATAAGGATTACAAATACTTGATTGGAATTGCAATTGCCGATGGTGTTTGTTCTGATAAGTCCATTATTGAAACTGCAAAAATTAAAGGAATGGAATTTCTGCCAGAAGATTTTGAAGCGGTGAATATCATAGCAAGTAAAAGTGTTTGTCCTAACAAACGTTTTTTCTGCTTATTCAATCCAATTGAGATTAAAGGTGATGATTTGACAATCACGTTTAACGATCCAAAATATGCAGCGGATTATGTGCTAAAAATTCAAGTTTTACTGACTAACGATTTAAGTGATGCAAGTGAACTATTCTTTGGTTAAAATATTTAGTGCTGACATGCAAGTTGGCCAGGCCGAGAAGTTTGAGTTTTCCACAAAGGGATACTCAAATATCGCAGGAATTATGGTCAGTGGTAAAGCTGAAGCATCACTTGTTTTTAATAAAGACAGTACGCTTGTAATCCATTCTATTGAATTAGATGCTGACAAATCGGTAAAGCCAAATAGCAGAGTCCATCAGTACAAACATGAGATAAAAGATGAATTGATAAAAGGAACAGTGATTAAAAAAGATACTGCAGGAAAAGTATCAGTTTATTTTAACATCAAATAATTAAGATATGACAGAGCAAGGAGCATTATTACAATTGATGATAAAGAATGAAATGAAGAAGCACAAAGGCTTTGAATTTTCCATTTCTAATCATGTTTATGATAGTCCAAAAATCATTAAACTGATGCCTGATGAAATTGTTTTTATCTCATTTATTGCAATTGATGCTAATTCTGATTTTATAATGAATTATTGTTCTGCAGATGAAGTTAGAACAATCAAAAGAGTAATTGCAAGTCAGACAATCGTTGAGGATAATATTATCTCAGAGCATCATTCATCCATCAGTTTCAATATGTCAAATAGTGATAAGTATCGTGTATCAATTATAAAACTTAAAATCATCAAATAATGCAACACATTTTCGACATACACGATTACGATGAAAGCTTTTTGGAGCAATTTACCAGTCAATCTATTCCCATTTACAGCTTGTGGAGCATCAGACCATTGCAAAACGAACAAAGAGAGATTGTTTCCGGAACATCAGAAGAAGTTGATAAGTTCCGAAATTTCATAAACGATCATGCATCAAAAGAATACCCTCACCCGCTTGTTATTGTAATTGGAAACGCCGAGAAAAGCAATCCTAAAAATATGTCAAACACATCTAAAAAATACTTTAAGCTAAAATTTGAGAAATTTAAGGGAAACGATTTAGGCACTCCATTACCATTTGGATATGAATCAAAATATCAAACAGGCAACGAACAACTGTTACCATTAGGATTTGCAGGATTGGGACAAAGAAATAATCAAGGAGGAATGCAAGGAGTATCATACAGTGATATTCAGGGAATTGTCGATAGAAATGTTTCAGATGCTACCAGAAGTATCAAAGCTCAATACGAAGAATCATCAGCAAAACGTGAAGCAGATGTGATTAAAAAGTTCGCGGAGCTTGAGATGAAAATGGAATTGTACAAGTTAGATATGCGAGAACGTGAAATATCAAACAAAGAAAGAAAACTCCAGGAAGATATGGATGATCTGGAAGAACGAAAAACTGAAGGATTAGGAAGTTTAAAAGATTACACCAGGACAATAGCTGGTGGATTACTTGAAGTTGGAAAATCAGCTTTCGGAATTGAGGATAAAGACTTTCATAAGTCAAAAGAACCAAAGAAAGAGAATGGAAATGATTTAAAAGGCAGCTCCAGTTCTGCAAATTTTGATGATGATGGATTTGTAGAGAAAGGAAATGAAAACGACGATAGATCAAATCAATTTGAGGACCTTCTTGGAATGATAAGTAATCTTAATGAGGATCAGAAATATGCATTATTAGATGTTTTGATGCCTGATGATATTGAGAGCCAACAAGAACAAACACCATCAGAACCCGAAATAATACAAGAGAGTACAAACACATCTATAAAATCAAATAAATCTGAAAATAATGAAGAAATATAGTCTAAGTATTACGATTAAAGAAGGAGATTCAGAACTTCAGAAAAAGCTCACACTTAAAGCAGAAAACGCTAATGAATTATCACAGAAATTAAATGCTTTAAAGGTTCTTAATGAATCAATAAAACATGACGATTTAATGGCGACTGTGGAGATGATCCATGAAAAGCCTGAACTCATACCTGTTGTCAAAGATATGCTTGATGATGGCGACAAATATACCGAAGCCCAAATGATGGTAAGATTACCAGGTTATGTAAAAAAAGTATTAAGAGTTTTAAAATCATAAATCATGTATTCAGCTGCCCTATTAAAAACATCACAAGGAATTAAAAAAGCCTACCGCAATACTAGCCCAATAGCTAAAAGAAGAGCAACATATCTTATTCTTTTGATTATTGCAGTATTGATGTTTAGGAAGAGTTTTAGCCAGTTCTTTAGCAGTTTATTTAATCGGGATATTAATAAACTTGAAGTTGATAAAACGAATCTTTCATATTCGACAAGTGAGTTTCATTTAATGTGTTCAACACTTGACGCATCAATGTCAGGTTCCGGGACAGATGAACAAACCATTTATGCCACAATGAGAAAGATGAAAAATCAGGATGATTGGCAATTTCTTCAGAAAACTTTTGGTGTAAGAAAAAAGGATGGCGGATTTTGGAATTCAGATATATCTGGAGATTTAAAGAAGTGGATTTCTGATGATCTTTACGACAGCGAAGTTGACGAAGTAAGAAGTATTTTAAGTGAAAGTAACATATCATATTAAACATGAGAAAATCGAAAAACATAGTAGCAGTTATAATTGTAGCAATTATTGGCACTCTCATTTTCTGGAAACGGGATCTGATAAAAGAAAAGTTTGGAGCATTATCAAAACTTAAAGCTGCCAATAATCCTGAGCAAAATGGAAGTACTTCTCCGCCATCGATTCCAGGACTTACTTTTACAAATTGCGATAAATTCCCATTAAAGCTTGGATGTAGTGGAGCAAAAGTAAAAGGTTTGCAACAGGGCTTGAATAGAAATTTCAACTCAGGATTGCAAGTAGATGGTAAGTTTGGATTACAAACCGAGAAAGCACTTGAAAATGCAGGTTTTGGCAAAGAAGTAGAGCTTTCAGAAATAGTAAGAATCATGAAATAAAATCAATAATATGTCGGTACGATCAGAATACATCAAGAAATACACAAACACAGTTGTAAAAGCATCTCAAGGAACAGGATTGTTTCCTTCTCTGTTTATGGCTCAGGCTATTTTAGAGAGTGGTGATGGACAAAGTTCATTAGCCGCTACTTACAACAACCATTTTGGAATAAAAGCCACAAGAGACTGGAAAGGCAAAGTCATTGATATGAGAACCAGAGAAATTTTTGATGGCCAAGAAGTTTATATTGTAGATGGATTTCGTTGGTATGATAATGCAAAGAATAGCTTTTATGATAGAGTGAAATTCCTAAAAGAGAATTCGAGATACGAATCTCATGGGGTATTTAAAGCAAAATCTCCAGAGGAACAAGCCGATGCTTTACAAAGAGCTGGATATGCAACATCACCAAATTATGCAAGTACATTAAAATGGATAATCAATACCTACGAACTCAAGAAACTGGACAAATTATTAATAAAAAAAAACTAGTCATTGCAATAATTATTGTAGTTGTGTTTGTGCTATCGTACAAATATAGATATGAGATACAAGCACAATATGAAAAACTTGTCCCAATGGTCAAAGCATTAAAGAATAAATTTTAAAAGATGAAAAACTACCTTATAGCATTTACAGTAATTATATTGACAATTGTTGCAATCATTGCAATAAAAAAGCACAAAGAGAAAATCACTGATGGCGTTGGAAAACTTGATGCAAAACACAGACCTCCAAGACTCAGAATTGTTTACAGTAAAAAGCAAAAATCAAAAGACAGGAATAAAATTACATCTTCCCAAGATGCCTATAATGCTTTTAAGGAAATTTGGAGTAATCAAATTGAGACCAGAGAAGAAATGATTGTATTATTACTAGACAGGTCCAACCATGTTTTAGGATATCATCTTTTGAGTTTTGGCGGAATAACCGGAACTGTTGCAGATCTTCGATTGCTTTTCGCAGTAGCACTACAATCTTTAGCAACGTCTGTAATTTTATCACACAA
>JAQUBO010000018.1 GCA_028686735.1 Bacteroidales bacterium | reverse complement strand
GTGCAATAATTGGACAACCAGCAGGATTAAGCTTAAATATTGTTGCACCTCCTATTAATTGTTATGGAGGCAACAACGGTAATGCTTTTGCAAATGTAAGCGGAGGAACCAGTCCGTTCTCATTTATTTGGAGCGATTTACAAATCACACAAACAGCTAGTAACTTGAGTGCAGGTACATATTCTGTTACAGCCACCGATGATAATGGATGTAGCATTAGTGCTAATACCACCCTAGTTGATGGACTTCCAATTGTTGCATCTGCAGCCATTACGCCATCAAACTGCACACAATCTGATGGAGCGATAGATCTTACCGTAAGTGGGGGGTCTCAACCATATACCTACCTATGGAGTAGTTCTGAATTAACCGAAGATATCTTTAACATCCCGGCAGGAAGTTATACTGTAACAATTACAGACAACAAAGGCTGCCAACTAATAGAAAGCTATCCAATTAGTGATATGAATGGACCAGTTGCAACAATCTCAAACAATAATAATATTACTTGTAACGGAACTTGTAATGGGACTGCAACAGTAAGTGTAACTGGTGGTAGCGGTTTATATCAATACAACTGGAACTCCACCCCTACACAAACAACTGCAACTGCAACTAATTTATGTGCTGGTAACTACAGCGTAGTTGTAACAGATTTAAATACTGGTTGTGCTGCAAGTACAGGCGTAAACCTAACAGAACCAAACATTCTTGATGCAATTGAAGTCATTAATAGTGCAAGTTGTCAAAACACATGCGACGGCAGCATCGACATCACTGCTTTTGGAGGCACTCCGCCATACAGCTACAATTGGGCAGGTATAGGAGTAACACCAACTAACGAAGATCAAACAGGACTTTGTGACGGCAACTATTCTGTTATTATTTTAGATGCTAATAATTGTATTGCAACAAGAAATTATACAATAACAGAACCTACTTTTATAACTGTTCCTTTAACTAGTTCAGCGACATCATGCAACGGCAACTGTACTGGAACTGCAACTGCTGCACCATTTGGTGGCACGCCTCCTTATTTTTATTTATGGAGTGGCACAGGACAAACAACAGCAACAGCAACAGGTTTATGCACTGGAACGCATACAGTAATGGTTACTGACAATAACGGCTGTACAGCATCAAATTCAATTGATGTTTCTTCACCTACACAAATGTTTTTTGCAGATATTACAATAAATGATGCTCAATGTAATGGAAGCACCAACGCAAGTGTAAGTATTACAATTACTGGTGGTACGCCTCCTTACGATTACGTATGGGATAATGGACAAGTTATCTCAAATCCTATTGGGCTTACTCCAGGACAACATTGTGTAACAGTACTAGACAATAATGGCTGTACTATTGACACATGTATCTTAGTTGGTGTCCCTCCTGTATTAGATGTTACATTAGATGCTACCAACGAAATGTGTAATGGTGCATGTGATGGAACAATCACTGCAATGCCTTCGGGAGGTACAGGTACATATTCATACTTATGGTCAAACAGCGAAGTAACACCAACTATAAATAACCTTTGTGCAGGAGTATATAATATAACAATTACCGATAGTAATGGGTGCGAAGCTTATTCATCCACTAGTATTAACAGTCCTGCCATATTAGGTATAAGTGTACAAAACATTACTGAACCAGTTTGCGGTGGATCTGATGGATCAATTACCGTAGGAGCAACAGGTGGCACACCTACTTTTAACTACAGTTGGTCTCCTGTATCAGGTTCGTCAAGTACTCTAAGCAATCTTCAATCAGGCAGTTATACTGTTACTATTACTGACAGTCATAATTGTAGTATTAGCCAAACAATTGGATTAAGCGATATTACAGGTCCTCAAATTACCGATATTATAGTCTCTAATGTAAACTGTAATGGTGAGGTAAGTGGTACGGCTGAAGTTGTTTTCACAAGCACAACTACCAACAATACAATATTATGGGATGATGGTCAACCAACAGCTATAGCAATTAACCTTGCCGAAGGAAACTACACAGTAACAGTTACTGATGATAATGGATGTTCGGCAGTAGGTAGTGCAAGTATAACTGAACCCACCCCACTAATAGTCTCGATTGCAAGTTATACCGATGTCAGTTGTTCTGGCTTTTGTAATGGAACTGCAACTGCTCTTGTTTCGGGCGGAACAACCCCATACACCTACTCATGGTCGAGTGGTGCAGGATTGGTAACAGCCGATAATTTATGTGCTGGAGTTTATACTTTAACTGTAACAGATGGCAATGGCTGTACAGCAACCACAAGTGTAACTATCTCGGAACCAACTCCTCTATCAATTACTAGCGATGTTGTAAACACTCTTTGTAATTCGGGTAACGATGGTATGATTAGTATTTATCCATCTGGAGGCACTGGAAATTATTTAATAAATTGGCCACAAATTGGAGAGAACTCTGCCATTGTTGAAGGACTTTCAGCAGCGGCTTACACAGTTGTTCTTTATGATGCTAGTGATGTAAGCTGCTTTATTACAGAAACTCTCATTGTTAATGAACCTGCGGCAATAAATGCAAGCTTTGCTACCGAAAATTCAACATGTGGATTTGACAATGGAGTTGCCTATATAGACCAAATATTTGGAGGTACAGGAAGTTATACATATCATTGGACTCCTGGAAGCATGTCAGGTGGACATCAAGAGAATTTAGCTCCCGGAACATACACAGTTACTATAACTGATGGAAATAACTGCACTACTAGTAATACGGTAACTGTCGATGCAACTAACTCGCTTAATTTAGATAATGTACTATTTAACGGCGTAACTTGTTTTGGTGACAATGACGGATTTGCTCAAATATTTGTATCTGGAGGAACAACACCTTACATATACAATTGGAGACCAAATGTTACCGATCAGGCATTTTCTAACACATTAGATGCAGGAGTTTACAATGTTACGGTTACCGATCAGGATGGTTGTGTTGTGTTTGCCCAATTTCCGATTAGCAGTCCAGAAGAGGTAATAGTATATCCAGAAGCAGGACGTACAATTTGCATTGGCCAAGAAGCAATTGTTTCGGCAAGTGCAGCTGGCGGCGTTCCACCTTATACCCTGTCGTGGGCAGGTTTAGGCAACGGAACATCTTACTTGGTAAACCCTTCAACAACAACAGATTATCAAGTAATCGCCTACGACTCACGAAATTGTGCATCTGAACCAGCAAGCGTTTCAATTGAAGTATTACCACCTTTATCACTAGTTGTAACAACTCCAAACGCAATATGCCAAGGACAAGTATCTACTCTTTTAGCTAACGCTACAGGTGGAGATGGAAACTACGTTTATGATTGGGGTAACGGCATAATAACAACAGAAAACACTTTATCTATCAGCCCCGTCACAAATACTGACTTTACAGTAATTGTTTCTGATGGTTGTACTACTCCTCATGACACCGCTCATGTAACAGCAGTAGTTTCACCTTCTCCAGAAGTACATCTTAGCAGAAACCCACACACTGGTTGTGCTCCTTTATCTATTACATTTGACAATAATACCGATAATTTAACCTACACATACTATTGGGATTTTGATGATGAGAACTCTAACACAGATAATTATTCTGACCTAAAACGACCTACACACGTATTTAACGAAACTGGTCTTTATAATATACTTGCAATTGTAACAACACCTATGGGATGTACTGACAGTACACGTATATCTTTAAACATTCATGACAATCCGATAGCTAATTTTGTTGCTTTTCCATGGTCAACTGGTTTATTTGAACCAGAAATTGATTTCCAAGACCAATCTATCGACGCTATTGCGTGGGAATGGGAATTTGGAGACGGCACAGTATCAGGTAGTCAAAATCCAATTCATGTTTATATGCAACAAGGAGAATTCCCTGTTACACTTACTGTATATAGTCAAGAAGGCTGTCTAGATACTATCACAAAAACAATAGAAATTATCGATGACCATAGAATCTATTTCCCAACAGCAATCAATTTACGTAGCCCAGGGAATAACGAATTCTATCCTATTGGAGTTGGAGTTGATGAAGAAAACTACCAAATGACTATTTATAACCGTTGGGGGGAAATGATATTTACAACTAAAGACTGGAATACTCACTGGAAAGGTCGCTATAACTTAGATAAAGGAGATTACGTACCTCAAGGTGTTTACTCTTATGTTGTAACATTAAGAGATAAGTATGGAAAAGACTACACCTATGCTGGAACTGTAACAGTATTCAAGTAAAATTTCTCGAAAACAACAAATTAACTATTAAACAAAAAAAGCTACTCAATAGTAGCTTTTTTTGTTAAGAAATGTTATTTGGACGGGATCTATAAAATAATCACTTCAGGCTCTAGACTAAGTCCAAATTTATCTTTAAGCTTTTTCAAAATAATATCGGCAAGCTCCTTAATATCTTTACCCTCTGCTTTTCCTGTCTTATTAATTAAAACAAGTGCTTGTTTCTCGTGAACCGCTGCACCTTTATGCTCAAAACCTTTAAAACCACAAACATCAATTAACCAACCTGCTGCAATTTTATATTTACCATTATGTAAATCATAATATCTTAAATCAGGAAATTTCAACAATAATTCATCAAATTTAGTTTTATCAATTACTGGATTCTTAAAAAACGAACCAGCATTACCAATAATATCAGGATCGGGTAATTTTTTATTACGAATATCTATTACCGCTTTACGAATAAACATAGGAGTGATATCAACATTATCAGAAATACACCTTTTAATATCTGCATAATTAGTATTACATTCTGGTATTTTGTTTAATTTAAAATCGACTGCAACAACTATTGCTTTATTCTTTAACTCATTTTTAAATATACTATTACGATACGAAAACTGGCAATCATTACCAGTTATAGTTTTAATTACAAAATCTTCAAGGCAAATATATTTAACCTTATCAACAAAGTCGCCCACTTCAACTCCATACGCACCTATATTTTGAACAACACTTGCCCCAACTGTACCAGGAATAAGTGAAAGATTCTCAAGACCATAAGCCTCTAACTTTAACGTATTTTCAACAAAATCGTCCCACTTTAAACCAGCTTCTGACTGCACAATATAATGAGTATCTGTCTCATTTAAAACTCCAAATACTTTTGTTTCAGGATGAATTACTGTTCCATTATAATCTTTTGTAAAAAGTAAGTTACTCCCCTCTCCTGTTACAATAAATTTTTGTTTAAATATATTTTTATTTTCTTTCGCAAATATTAAAAACTCATAAAGATTATCAAAACTAATAAACCTATCAGCATTAACATCTATTTTAAATGTATTTAAAGATTTGAGACTATAATTCAGGATATCATTCATTATAATGTAATTTGATACAAAAATAAATAAATATTATCTTTGAAAAAAATATAAGATGCCAAATAAGAAAATTATAGTTAGCGTATCCAACGATTTAAGCAATGACCAACGTGTACATCGGATATGTAATAGTTTAACAAATTTTGGCTACGATATTGTGCTTTGTGGGCGAAAGCTCAATAACAGCACTAAAGTACACAGACAATACAAAACAAAAAGGTTCAGACTACCTTTTAACAAAGGTATTATGTTTTACGCCTGTCTAAACGCCCGACTGCTATGCTACTATATTTTTAACAAAGCAGATTTAATTTTAGCAAACGACTTAGATACTCTTATAGCTGCTGGAGTTGCATCAAAATTAAAAAAAATTAAAATAATATATGATTCACATGAACTTTTTACAGAAGTCCCAGAATTAGAAAACAAACCCCGCAAAAAGAAAATCTGGAAAAGAATTGAAGAAAAATTCATCAATCGTGCAAGTGCCTCATACACAGTGTGCCAACCTATTGCTGATTATTACAACAAACTTTATGACATAAATATGCAAGTCATAAGAAATCTACCGCAATTACGAACATTCCCAGATGACTACGAGACACGTCCCAAATTGTTGATTTACCAAGGTGCATTAAACAAAGAACGAGGTATCGAAATTATGATACAAATTATGCAATACATCCCTGATTATAAACTTGTTATTGCCGGCAAAGGCGACCTCGAAAAAGAATTAAAACAGCTTACAAATGAACTTAATTTAAGTAACAAAGTGCAATTTACTGGCAATTTAAATTTTGATGCCTTATATAATCTCACAAAAACAGCACGTTTAGGTTTCTCATTAGAACAAGGTGAAAGCTTGAATTACAAATACAGTTTACCAAATAAAATATTTGACTATATTCAAGCAGGAGTACCAGTTATTTGCTCTGACTTGCCCGAAATGAGCAAAATTGTAAACAAATATGTTTGTGGAATAAATATTAAAACTTCTGAACCTCAAATATTAGCCGAATACTTAAAATCAATCTTGGCAGAAAATAAACAATTAAATAGATTCCACAAAAACTGTAAAAAAGCTGCTCAAGAGTTAAATTGGAATAATGAGGAAAAAATATTAAAAGAAATCTTTACAAAAGTAATTTAATCGTTTTCTTCTAACTCGAAAATATCATTTACAGTCATTTTAAACACTTTTGATATTTTCATAGCAAGTAATGTTGACGGAATATATCTATTCGTTTCGATGGAGTTTATAGTTTGTCTTGAAACACCAATTTTATTGGCAAGTTCTTCCTGTGTCAAATTGTTGATAGCTCTTTGTATTTTTATAGTATTTTTCATTATCTACTTCTTTTCATCAAAAACATCATCATAAAATAAAATAGAAACATACTAATTAAAAGTTGTTCCACACCAATATCTAACAAAAATGAACCATCAAAAAACAAATTTACAAATGGTGTAATTATCACAAAAACAACCCCATAAAGAAATGAAGCACCAAAGGCTTTTAATCTAATTCTTAAAGTTAATTCATCTTCTATTTTACTCCGAGTCATCGCTAATAATAGCAAAGCAATAAGAAAAAATGACATTGATATTGTCTTAGCAATTTGTTTGTCTATCGCAAGAATTTTTGTTATAGAAAGAATTACAAACAAGATAATTAGAAACATAATTCCATAAGCAATTTTCTTAAAAATAGGAGGCAATAATTTTAAGTCTTTTTGAGTTTTATTCATCGTTAATAAAGTTAATATCTGTAAAGTTAAGTGTACTAAAAGACAAACATACTTTACATTTTAACAACAAACAAATTATTTTATTGTTTTTATTATATTTCAAAAACTAAATCTAATGATTTTCGCCTCCACAACAGCCACCTTTAATTCCACAAGCATGTCTTTCATCATGTGAAGCACAAGTAATATTTCGTTTTGCCATTTCTTTATTCCCACTTATAGACGTTGTAGGGAATTTCTTTTTCTTTCCAAAAAATATTCCAATTCCTAGTCCAATCACGACAACAACTAAAATTATTAAGGCTGGTATTAAAAGTTTAAGTATTTCCATTTTACAAAAATAACAAATATTAGTTGCCAATGTTTATTTCAGGTTCAGTTTTTTTACCAACAAATCTAATTATCAGCCAAGCAACAATAATCATCGCAGGATATAAAACAAAAGCACTTACACCATAAGCAATAGGCAAGGTGCCAATAACGAGAGCCACAATAGCAACAGTAATTGCATAAGGCAACTGTGTTTTTACGTGCTGTATATGATTACACGATGATGCTAAAGAACTTAGGATAGTAGTATCTGATATTGGTGAACAATGATCACCAAAAACCGAACCTGCAATTACAGTTGACACAACATGGGCAAAAATCCCAATAGACTCATCATAAGGTAATCCTGCGTTACCACTTAAGGACCAAGCCGCTGGTAAAATAAGCGGATACATAATTGCCATTGTCCCCCAAGACGATCCAGTACTAAAGGCTATTAACCCAGAGACAAGAAAGCTAACAAAAGGTAAAAACTGTGGACTCATATTAGTCGAACTAATAGAGAGCGTAATAAAATCTGCCGTATGCAAATCTCCTATAAGTCCAGCCAAAGACCAAGCAAGCGTTAAAATCAAAATTGCGGTTAACATAGTTTTAAACCCAGCAATCATTCCTTCTGCAACCTCTTTTAATCTCAGTAATTTTTGCACCAAGCTTAGCACAATAGCAACAAGAAGCCCACTAAGAGATGCCCAAATTAAGGATTTATACGAATCAGAATTTCCAATAATTCCCGACATTTTTGTTAACAAACTTAAAGAATCATCATTCCAGATGATTACATCCCAACCTGTATAAAATAATCCTCCAATTGTACCAAACACTATTACTGCAATAGGGATAAGAGCATTAAACACTCGCGGCTTTATTTTTCTTTCACTTTCAAACTCTTTTAAATCATGTTCTATTTTCTTTTCTAAATTTGCAACATTTACGCCTTTACTTCTTGCACGTTTTTCGCTATGATACATTGGACCAAAATCTCTACGAGACCAAATCAATAAAAACACAAAAACTAATGCAAGGATAGGATAGAAAGAATACTTTAAACTCGCAAAGAAAATATTATATGCACTTTCGTTTATTTGTAAATCAACAAGAGTTGACTGTATATAACTTAACTCCGCTCCTATCCAAGTAGTAACAAACGCAATAGATGCCACTGGAGCAGCAGTACTATCAACAATATAAGCAAGTTTTTCTCGCGAAACCCTAAGTTTATCAGTTACAGGACGCATAGTATTACCAACAACTAATGTATTTGCATAATCATCAAAAAAAACCAAAAGTCCCAAAACCCATGTAACCAATTGCCCCGAGCGTGCAGTTTTAGCATATTTAGATAAAACACTAATCACTCCTTGCATTCCGCCATTTTTGGTAATAATATGCACCGTTCCGCCAATTAGCATTGAAAAAACAATTATCGAAATATGTGTTGGCTCCGATAAAGCTTCTATAACATACTTATCGACAATCGAAAAAATAGATTTAAAAAAAGCACTAAATACGCTAACTCCAGAATGTAAATAAATAATCAATGTACCGCTAAATAATCCTAAAAATAATGCCGAAAACACTTCTTTAAAAAGCAATGCAACTAAAATAGCTATCAAAGGTGGTAATATTGACAGCCATAAAGGGATTGGATTAATTTCTTTATTTGCAACAACTTCAGCACATTTTATATTTATTAAACTAGGCTCCTCAAAAGTATAGTCAAAAACTGCTAATCCATCATTAAAGTAAATATCAATTTTTTCATCATTTACATAAACAGACGAAAAACAATTTATAGGGATTGCATTGCCTAAACTATCAAAAGTGGATAGCTTAATTTCGGCCTCCATGCCTTTAACAACAGCAAATTCAGGTTCTATTTTAACTTCATGTAATTTAGTTAATCCAAAGCTATTTGTTACACACAAAGCACTAAACAACAACAACAGACATATTTTATTGAGTAAACTCATCAACACTCTACCCAGGCTTTTACTTGTTCTTGCGAAGGATTAGTTAGCCCCAATTTATTTTTTTTATTATATCCACATATTGTCTGATGCAACTTATTAGGATTTGATTCTTTTAAGGCTTTAACCGAATGAATTCCAGTTTTCACCAACACTTTTGCCCAATCTTCTTCAACACCAATTTCTACAAAGATGCTATCATCAATTTCTTCAATCTTTTTCTCGGGTCTCATCTGAGGAAAAAAGAGCACATCTTGAATAGAAGCGTTATCCGTCATAAACATTGTTAATCTATCAATGCCAATGCCCATTCCAGCAGTTGGTGGCATACCATATTCCAGTGCTTTAAGAAAGTCTTTATCTATAAACATAGCTTCGTCATCTCCTTTTGCAGCCAAACGCATTTGATCTTCAAATCTGTTTCGCTGATCAATTGGATCGTTAAGCTCTGAATAAGCATTAGCAAGCTCCTTCCCATTAACGAAAAGTTCAAAACGCTCTGTTAATCCATCAACCTCACGATGTTTTTTTGTTAAAGGCGACATTTCTACTGGATAATCAGTAATAAATGTTGGTTGAATAAGATTAGCTTCACATTTTTCACCAAATATCTCATCAATCAATTTCCCTTTTCCCATCGTTTTATCTGTCTCTATTCCCAGTTCCTTACAAATTTGGTGCAATTCCTCTTCCGATTTCCCTCCTATATCATATCCAGTATATTCTTTAATGGCATCATACATAGTTACACGCTTAAATGGACGTTTAAAATCGATTTCTTTTTCGCCAAGTTTTAATTTAGTTTTATTATGTAATGCAAGGGCTACTCTTTCGACCATTTCTTCGGTAAAATTCATCATCCAATTATAATCCTTATAAGCGACATATATCTCAAGTACAGTAAACTCAGGATTATGAGTACGATCCATTCCTTCATTACGAAAATCTTTGGCAAATTCGTAAACTCCGTCAAAGCCCCCAACAATTAAACGTTTAAGGTACAATTCGTTAGCAATACGGAGATAAAGTGGGATATCCAAAGCATTATGATGAGTTACAAACGGACGAGCCGCAGCACCGCCTGCTATTGGTTGCAGTATCGGAGTTTCAACTTCGAGATAATCTTTCTCATTAAAAAACTCGCGCATAGTATGCATAATTTTTGATCGTTTTATAAATGTATCTTTAATATGCGGATTTACAATTAAATCAACATAACGCTGTCTATAACGCATTTCGGGATCAGTAAAAGCATCATACACCTGTCCGTCCTTTTCTTTAACTATTGGTAAAGGGCGTAAAGACTTTGCCAACACAGTAAACTCAGTTACATGCACAGAAATCTCTCCTACTTTTGTACGAAAAGCATATCCTTTAACACCTATAATATCACCAATATCCAATAACCTCTTAAAAACAATATTATACATTGTTTTATCCTCTTCAGGACAAATATCATCACGCTTAAAATAAATTTGAATTCGTCCTTTACTATCTTGCAACTCCACAAACGAAGCATTACCCATAATACGACGCGACATAATTCTACCAGAAACACAAACAGCTTTTAAATTATCAGGCATAAAGTCATCATTAAATTGTGCCAAAATATCTGTAGAGTAAATATTTACTGGATACTCCGCTGCTGGATAGGCATCAATACCTAATTCGTTTAATTTAGTCAATGCTTCACGACGCAATATTTCCTGTTCACTTAATCCTGTATAATCCATAAATTCATTTTTTTGACAAATATAAGATATAAGTGTTAAATATCAGCAAAATAATAAAATTTAAAAGCACGAAAACACTTAAACAGTTTTTATTAACAAAAGCAAGTGTCTGAGCTATAAAGTTTAAGTACAAGGCTTACGAAAAATTGGCAACTATGAGTTTACTCCGGCAGCTAAAGGATAACTGATTGTCAATGCAATGTAACGTAGAAATCATACATTATAGACCGCCGCAAAATAGTCTCTGCAAGAGCCGAGTTTACTAGATTAGCTAATAGGTAAAAGATTTAAACACGAGCATAATAAAAGAATCAATTGAATAGCACTTCTTTATAACTAATCAACAAAAATCGAGGGAATAACATATTTATTTACTAATATTGTGCAAAAGAAACGAAATAAATCAAATGATAGAAAAACGTTGGTTAATTAAGGAAAAAGCAGACACAAAAAAAGTTGATAAACTATCATCTTTATTAAATATTGATAAAAAAATTGGAAATTTATTAGTACAGCGTGGCATTGAGACCTACGAAGAAGCCCGAGTCTTTTTTAGACCCGAATTAAGTGACCTTCACGATCCATTTTTAATGAAAGACATGGACAAAGCAGTGGCTCGCATCACTAAGGCCATTGAAAATGATGAACATATACTAATTTATGGAGATTATGATGTTGATGGTACAACAGCAGTAGCCGTAGTCTATAATTATTTAAAAACATTTCATGATAAACTTTGGTTTTATATTCCTGACAGATATAACGAAGGTTATGGCATCTCATTTCAAGGTATCGACTATGCAAAAGACAACAATTGTAGTCTTGTAATTTCTGTTGACTGTGGAATAAAAGCAATTGAAAAGACCCAATATGCCAACGAAAAAGAGATAGACCTCATAATCTGTGATCATCACAACCCTGGGGCAGAACTCCCCGAGGCATACGCAATTCTTGATCCCAAAAGACCCGACTGCGACTATCCTTATAAAGAATTATCGGGTGCAGGAGTTGCATTTAAACTAATGCAAGCACTTTGTCAAACAAAAAAAGCACCTCCCGAAGTATTATATAAAAACCTAGACTTGGTTGTTGTAAGCATAGGCTCAGATATTGTGCCACTTACAGGAGAAAATCGGATATTATCATACTATGGTCTGCAACAGCTAAACAATGACCCATGTCCAGGACTAAAAAGTATAATTACAATAACTGGATTAACCGATAAAGAAATTCAAGTAAATGACATTGTTTTTAAAATAGGACCTCGAATAAATGCAGCTGGACGAATGGAATCTGGAAAAACCGCAGTAGAGTTACTAATAACCGAAAACGATAAATTTGCCGAAAAAACAGGCTTAGAAATAAATGTTATTAACTCAACCCGAAAAGAACTTGACCATAACATCACTGACAAAGCATTAAAAATGATTGCTGAAAGTGAAATCTCAAAAAACGCATATTCTACTGTCGTTTATTCCGAAGACTGGCATAAAGGAGTAATCGGAATTGTTGCATCACGACTTACTGAAACATATTATCGTCCTACTGTAGTTTTAACAAAAAGCAACGGTATGATTACAGGATCAGCAAGATCGGTACCTGGATATAATTTATACGAAGCTATCGAAACATGTAGCGACCTCCTAGAGAACTTTGGAGGACACATGTATGCAGCAGGTTTAACACTAAAAATCGAAAACTTAGAACCGTTTAAACAAAAATTTGAAAATTATGTAAAACAAACAATTACCGAAGAACAAAGAATACCAGTAATAAATGCTGATATGACAATTGAAATAAAAGATATTACACCAAAATTTTATCGATTACTGAAACAATTTGCCCCTTTTGGACCTGGAAACATGACCCCTACATTTGTATCAAAGGGAGTTTACGACAACGGTAGTGCAAAACTAGTAGGAAAAAACTCTGATCACATTAAACTAAAATTAATTCAACATTTAGGAGACAATCGCTGTATAGATAGCATTGGCTTCAATTTTGGACACTTTTTTGAATACATAAAAGAGTACAATGCGTTTAACCTATGTTACCAAATCTTCGAAAATCACTTTATGAATCAAACTTTTTTACAAGTACTTATAAAAGACATTCATAGCGTAAAAATAAATGAGGAATAGTAAGCAATAATATGTAATGCCTGTCAATTAAGTCAAATATCTGAGCTATAATGCTCAAAATAAAAACTTACAAAGCACTGACAACCAAGAGTTTATGCCGTTAGCGAATGAACAACTGATTACCAATGCAAGCGTAACGCAAAAATCGGACATTTTAGACAGAAACTATACATAGTTTTTGATTTTATTCTTATTCAAAAAAAATAATATACATCTACAGCAACCTTTTAGAGAGTTTTACGTTTATACTAAAACGTAAATATTACTAACCAAATATATAATAGATATGAAAAAGAGCATCATAGTACCTCATGACTTTACAGAAGTTGGCAATTACGCTATGGATCATGCATATATGGTGGGAAAAACTGCACAGAGTCCAATTCATTTAATTCACATTGTTAAAAAGAAGTCTCAAATAGATAGTGCAAAGCAAAAGCTACAAAACATTGCAGATGATTTCAAAAAAGATAAAGATATTGAAGTAATATGCGAAGTTAGAACAGGAGACCTTTACAAAGTGATATATACCTATGGTATTGAAATTGATGCTTATTTAGGTGTTATGGGAACTCATGGCATAAAAAATGTAAAAAAAGCTATGAAAGTAGTGAAGAAGTTTATGAAAATCCCTTTTATACTTGTCCAAAGTCCTGTTATTTTTGGAGAGTATGATAGAATAGTTATCCCCCTTGACCATGATAAAAATGCAAGAATTAAAACAATATGGGTTAGATATATAAACAATATATTTGAAAGCAAAGTATTTATTATTTCATATAATACAAAAGATGAGTTTAAAGCAAAAGTTATAAAAAACAACATATTATTTGCTCAAAACCAATTTGATAATAACTTAATAGACTACGAAATAGAAATACTAGATACACCAAAAAACTTTGCCGACTCAATATATACTTATGCAAATAAGGTCGAAAGCGATATAATATTAGTTATGACCGACAAGTACAGGTCTTATGTAAAAGCATTAAAAAAATCAGAAAACCTCGAATTATATAAAAAAATCCCAATTATGTGCGTAAATAAACGTACAGATATAATTAAACTTGGGGGGTTTGGTTAGGATTTATCTCACCGATTGAGAGCTTTTTTAATCGTACTTTGCACAACTGGATATTTGTAATTAATTTCTTGATTGCTCTTACTAAATCGGAATAAAGATTCTCTGAATAAATATATAAAACATCATTTTCTAATTTCAAATGATGTTTTTCTTTTTCATCAAGTCCAAAATTAAGCGATACATTACCCGAAGGTATAAATGTATGAGTTAAGCAAGCCCTTAACTGTATGTATAAAGTATTATTTTTATTAATTTTTGCATATTTGGGAGGAAACAACTTATAAATAGCTAGCGAAAAACGAGAAGCAGATTGTTGCTTAGCTCTGATGGGTTTATTATCAAGATACGAGCCCAAAATTTCGATAGCTTGTCCCATCAACATAAAGCCAAACACCGTTTCATGCGAATCTAAGACTTTTCGTATTGGGATAAGTACACTATTTTCTAGAAAATAAATATGCTCTTCAGGAGTATTAATTACCATAATTAAAATTTATAACGAAACTGCAGTTTAATATCTGTTCTATTTTTGCCTTCAATAGCATCAAGCCCAGTTCCAAGACCATCCTTATCATTATAAAAAGTATTAGCTATTTTAAACCAAAAATCCAAATTATCAAAGACTGAATATTTTACTATAAAAGCAAGTCGGGTACCTTTACTATAATATGCTGGCACCGAGAAAGCATATAAAACATCTGGTTCATAAGCATAAATTCGGGTATTCCACGAATCGGTTTCAAAAATTGCAATTCGTCCAGTAAAAACAAAAGGTATTTTTTGGGGTTTAAGCTGCACATCCTGATACAACATATACCCCCACTCCTGCTCACCAGCAAAACTATACGAAGCTATCTCAATACGATTTTTTAATTTAAGGATATCTGTTGGAGAGTAATTGATTTGGTATCTATATTTTGCTGACACATACGCATCTAGAGGTCTTATTCCATACTCAATATCTGTATTATTTTTTTGCTTAGTCTCATATTTTAACCTAAAATACATGTCGAGTTTTCGGTTTGGATAATGTGTTATTTGCATTAAATATTCATTTCCAGTTGAGGGTCCTCCTACTCCATATCTTAGCCAAGGATATTTCCATGTATCAAAATACGCTTCGATTTTCCAATATTTACGAGGAAACACTTGAAATCCTATAAACAAACCCGTTTCGTTATAAGGTTTATTACCCTCCGAAAACGGCTGAGCATAAATATTTTGATAATCAGGACTGTAATATCGATAAATCATTGACATTTTAAATTCAGGAACCAAATCGAGAACTGCTCCATTGATACTTGCATATCCCATATTAGGACTTACTGATGTTTCGCCAAAGAAATTAACCTTAGGTATTGTAAGCATATAATCAATTCCAAAATTAGCATTTGAATAACCGCTAAAGTCAAAATACCTATATGCCTGATTGTTAGGTTGCAAAGAATCAGAAAAACTATAATAAATACCTGTTGCACCAATCCGAAAATGCTCTCCTCTCCAATTTAGGTTTCCACCCGAAATAAATTCTTTTACTGTTTTACGCTTAGCAATTTCTGAAGGCGTACGATGATAACCCGATTCCAAGAAACTCGATATATACTGTTCCTCATTTTCAAAAGTAGAATCAGACACAACAGAAATACTACCATCAATAGATTTATAAGAAACGAACTCTGTAAATTCAAAATTTCCAAATCCCAATGTAACTGCCTGGCCACGCATAAAAGCAGATTCATTTACGGAGCTGTATTTATTTACTCCGCGAGCTTTCTTTATAACATTTGTTGTACTAGATGTCTTACCAAAGCTCATCCCCGACCACATGGTTAATCCTTGTCCAAATTGAGCGATATAATCTCCAACAATAATTTTCTTAAATACTCCTAAATCATTTATTTGAAAATGGCCAGAATAAAAATCAAAACCATATTTTTGAGCTCCTTTAAAAAACTGCTCTCCATCATCTTTCTCCATGGTTAAACCATAATAAAGTTTATCTTTATACTGATACTTATGTCTCAAATATATTTTATCTGGGCTACCTAAATATCTTGATTTATCAGGATTTATTTCTAATATACTATCTGCAATAGGCAAATAACCGGCTTTTTCTTGTAATAATCTTTGATAACGTCCAATTACCGAATGCCTGCCATAAGAAAACATATTTCCAATATTCGCTTTTTTATCTTCACCAAAACTACTAACTTCTACAAATGGCAATAAATATTTAAGAGTTAAAGGATCCATACCATCAACATATTGCAACTCATAAATAGTTTGATATGCTCCATATTTCTGGCGATATTTAACAAGAGAATAAATCTGATATTCAGTTAAAAAGATTATTCTTTCAAAATCTCTTTCAGTTGCAGTATTAAGGTCTAATGGCGAATAATAGAGATTTTCCAAATTACTAAACAAAGTTGTATAATCGAGTTCAGCATCTACCGAGGAAGCAATTTGCTCAATTATTTCATCAAAGTTCATCGCATTCTCCTCTTGTGCCACAAGCGACGAAAGAGTTATTATACACAACAATAATATGGATACTAATAATTTAGAATGCATATACAATAGAAATTTTAGGTGTAGATCCCAGTACCTCATGATAAGCATAAGCAAGGTCAAATTGTATGTCTCCTACATCATACCCCAATCCAAAAGTATATTCTACAGGAGCAACAGCGACCCCAGTACGAAATGAGAACTGCTTATTAACGGTATATTCAACTCCGGTTCGGAGTATAGGAACATATCCATTAATTGATTTTGCAGTTTCGACTGCAATAAGTAAAGACTTACTAAACAGATAAGAAAATCCTAATTTAAAAGCTACTGGCATTTTTAAATCTGCATCTTCAAAATACGAAAAATTTAATGGATTAAAGACATGTACTCCTATAGCAAAATTCTCTGTTGGGCGTGAAAGCAAACCAATTTCAAAATTAATTGCATTCAAGTTTCCATAATTACCACTTTGTCTCATAGAAAAATAGTCTATCATAACTCCCATAGAAAAATTTTGAAATAATTGTTGAGAGAATCCCAATGAGAACTTATTAGATTGAAAAAGGCTGTAACCAAAATTTGTAATTCCAATTCCAATATTACCACCCAACAAAGGCGAAGTAAATGCTAATGCACCATATCCAGTTTCTTTAAGCAACCATCGATTTTCATAAAAAATACCAGCAACAGGGCGGTCGATCCCCGACATTGCAGCAGGATTATTAAATACCGCCCAGCTATCAGAAAGTGTTACTCCAGCATTTGCCATTCCAGCTGCACGACCACCAGCAAAAGATGACTCTGTTTGTGCCGAAAGCTGTATTGCAAAGACAATAAAAAATAATGTTAATATATAGTTTTTCATCATAATGTGCTTATTTGCTAAGAAATAACTCGGTATTCAAATTTATACTCTTCGAGGTCTTTATTTGCCTTAACAATTTTTTGTTTAAGATTTGATTTAAATTCGCAAAGCTTATCAGCTAGTTTATCATCTCCTGTTGCGATAATTTGTGCCGCAAGAATAGCTGCATTTTGTGCCCCATTAATTGCAACAGTTGCAACTGGGATACCTGGAGGCATTTGCACAATTGCCAACAAAGCATCCATCCCATCAAGACTAGCACTAATAGGAACTCCAATAACGGGTATTGTTGTCATTGCAGCAATAACCCCACATAAATGAGCCGCCATTCCAGCTCCAGCAATAATAACCTTAACACCTTTTTCTGAAGCAGACTTGGCAAATGCCTCTACAGCTTCAGGAGTTCGATGAGCAGATAATGCGTTAATTTCAAAAGGTATTTGCAATTCATTTAACTGATTTGCTGCTTTTTGCATAACATCCCAATCTGAGGTAGATCCCATTATAATGCTAACTTGTGCTTTCATATCAAACATTAATTTAGTTATAATTTGTAAAAATACATAACAAAAACTTAAAACCCGTAGTTTTTTCTTTTTTTTAAATATTTTTTTATTCCTTTGATGTTAATTAATAATTAATTTTTAATAAAAACAAATTTAGAATTAATAACTTAAAATCACTAATATGATGGACAAAGTAAGGGTACACGACAAAGACTTTAAATTATATATATCAAACAAAGAAATAGAAAATAGAATTAAAACCCTTGCTAATAGTATTAGTAAAGACTTAAAAGGTAAAAAACCCTTGTTTCTAGGAATTTTAAATGGCTCTTTTATGTTTGCTGGTGAATTATTTAAAAACCTTGATATAGATTGTGGTATTTCATTTTTAAAATTGGCCTCTTACGAAGGAACATCTAGCTCTGGTAAGATTAAAAGGCTAATTGGTCTTAACGAGGATATAAAAGATCGAACTGTTGTAATTCTCGAAGATATTATTGACACTGGAGTTACAATTGATCATATTGTTAAACAACTCAAAGGTTATGAACCAGCAGATATTAAAATTGTCAGCTTGCTCATAAAATCAGAAGTATATAATGATTTATATAAAATTGACTATTTTTGTTTTGATATTCCAAACGATTTTATTATTGGATATGGATTAGATTATAATGGTTTTGGACGAAACTTAAAACATATATATAAAATAAGCGAATAGTTATGTTAAATATTGCATTATTTGGCCCCCCAGGAGCAGGAAAAGGAACACAAGCAAAAAAGCTTGCCGAAAAATATAATCTCACTTACATTTCTACTGGAGATATACTAAGAAAAGAAATAGCAGAAGGCACTCCACTTGGCTTACAAGCAAAAACAGTAATTGAGCAAGGAGGACTTGTTTGCGACGAGACTATTGTACAAATTATTGAAAATAGCATTAATATGCATACTGATAGTAACGGTATTTTATTTGACGGGTTTCCACGTACTTATGCACAAGCATATATTATAGATGGCTTACTCATAAAAATGAATACTAAACTATCATGTCTGCTCAGCTTAGAAGTTCCGCGTAAAGAACTTATAGGACGGATGATGTTAAGAGCTCAAAAAGAAAACAGATCTGACGACAAAAAAGAAATCATTGAAAATAGATTACGTGAGTACGAAAACAAAACAGTGCCAGTAATTGACTTTTACAAAGATCAACAAAAATATTATCCCGTTAACGGAGTAGGTGCTGTTGATATAATTTTTGAAAGGCTTACAGATAAAATTGAAGAAATATTATCTCAAACTTTATTAAATGTCGTGTTTTTTGGACCTCCTGGAGCAGGAAAAGGCACGCAAGCTAGACATTTAGCAGAAAAATTTAACATGGTATATGTTTCTACTGGTGAAATGATACGTGAAGAGGTCTCAAACCAAACCGAATTAGGGAAAATTGCCGAACCATATCTTAAAACTGGAGACATTGTCCCCGATGACATTGCTATTAGACTTATTGAAAGAAAAATTGCCGAACACAAAAACATTAAAGGATTTATTTTTAAAGGATTCCCTTCGACCCTTGTGCAAGCATATATACTAGGAGGATTATTAAGAAAACTAGATACTTCTGTTTCTGTAGTGATAGAAGTTAAAACATCTACCTTGCAATCCATAAAACGTCTTACAGCAAGGTCGAACACTTCTAAAGCCCGCTCATACGACATGGATACCGATACAATTATTCGCCGTCTAGAAGTCTTTGAAGAGAAAAGTGAGAAAATTTACAACTTCTACAAACAACAAAATAAACTATTTTCATTCGACGGTAATAAAGACACTAAAACGCTACAAACCGAAATATCAGAACTAATCGAAAGGGCTTTTAAAGAAATTAGAAAGTAATATAAATTTTCAAAAACTTATTATAAGACTCAGACAAAAACACAGGATTACCCATTTTAAGAATCTTGACATTACTTATTCAACATAAGGTCTATCTATCTTTTTTATCACTCAAAGATTTATAGGAATAAGGCTGAAAGCCTCATTTATTTTTAAGCTGTTTCAAATAATTTCTTAACCTCTGCTTTTTCGATTTCTACAATCGTGAATATTCCTAAAACGGTACCAAACGGTGTATTAAAGCATTCTAATACTGAGATAACTAAACAAAACATACGATTCTTTTTCTGCGAAAGAAACTTACCAGTTAAAATACTCATAATACCAAATGCCACAACTAAAACAAAACCAAACAATCCCAATATTAGGAATATACCTCCAAGAATTTGCAAACTCTCCTCACTTTCAGATATCCCGCCAACAATCATCCCAGCTCCCATTAACACATATATCAAAACAAATAAAGATGACAACAATTTAAAGCCACCCATAATATAATGTAGTACTGCAAGTGTTTCAAGATTATTTTTAGGAGGGTAATGTGTAAATACTTGATCATCGTCAAACCCTTTATCTTGAGTTTGAGTCTGATTTGGCTCATTATTATAAGTTTGGTGAAACCCCCTTGATGATGATTCGTGTTGCTCTTGTTGAGCATGAGTTTGACCAGAATACTCAGAACCTACATTTTGATATTGATCCTCAGTATTAATGATATAAGAGTTATTTTGTGAATTCACATTAGCCTCAAAACCTCTATCAGAAGAATTTGGATTAACACTATATCCCATATAAGTTTCAGTGGTCAAGGTCTGTGCAATATTTTGCTGCTGTGGTTTTACTTTATATTTTGATAAATTTTTTAATCGCATAAAACCATAAATGTACATAAGTATTAAAAATCCTATAAATACAATTACCATCCATGTTACACCAGACATAATCAAAAAATCATAGATTCCATGCATTAACCAAGGAACAACAAATGCAAGAATTAAATACATTGCCTTTGGATTATCAAATCTTGCCCGTCCAAGATAATACCCCATACTAATACCAAATATTGCATGAGCGGGAACAGCAGTAATCATTCTAAGAAGTCCAGTTGAGAAACCATAGCCAGTAACATATAAAATATTTTCTACTACGGCAAAACCCATAGAAACAGTTACAGCATAGACAATTCCATCGAATCGTTCATCGAAAGACTTTGCCCACCAAACAATAAAAAAAGTAAAAAGTAATTTCCAAAACTCCTCAATAAACGCTGCCTGAATAAACGCAGTATATGCAACCTGATAAAGACCTTGAAATTGATCAACAAAAAAGTCTGACAAATATCCTGTTCCCAACACAGGCAAGACAGAAAACATCCCTGAAACAAATAAAAGAAATAGTAACCAAAATGGTTCTTTATTGTATTTATCTCTATAATAAATATAAGCCAAAATAACTACAACTGGTGCTACTGCTAATTGAACATATATCATAATTTAAATTTTAATTAAATCTCATAGAATCTACCGGATTTATTTTTGATATTATCTTTGAAGGTAACACCATTATAATAATAGTACTTAGCATTGTCCCAACATTTAAAATAAGAATATGCCAAATATTAAAATTTATAGGTACCTGTGACAGATAATACGACTCCGGATCCAAAGTAACAACTCCAGTAAACATCTGAATAAGGCATAATCCTATTCCAATAATATTACCAAATAATAATCCGCGACTAATCAAGAAACCAGCAAAATAAATAAAAACTTTCTCAATTTGAATATTGCGAGCTCCCATACTCTTCATAACTCCAATCATATTTACCCGTTCCAAAATAATCACCAATAATCCTGATACCATATTAAATCCGGCAACCGCCAGCATCAAGAATAAAATTATCCAAACATTAACATCCAGTAGCGAAAGCCAATCAAAAATACCAGGATACTCCTCTTTAATACTTCGAACCTTCAAAACATTGCCATCGGGACTAAAGTCATAACCTACCAATTTATTAACTTTTATTTCATAATCAATAAGATTAGAAAAATCATCCACTTGAATTTCAAATCCAGTTATTTGGTCATCTTCCCAATTATTAAGTTTGCGTAAATGCTTAATATCAACAAGCACAAAAAGTTTATCAAGATCGGCAAGTTGAGTGTTATATATTCCGCAAACAGTAAACTTTCTCATTCGTGGTGGGTCTTGAATAAAATATGCACCTATGTCATCTCCCAACTGAATTTTCAAAGCTTTCGCAATAAATTCTGAGACTACAATATTACCCGACTTTATAGAATCATCAATGCTTAAGGTGTCCCCCTCAACAAGATATTGTTTAAAAAAACTCCAATCGTAATCATAATCAATACCTTTAAAAACGGCTCCATGAAGATATTCATCAGTTTTAATAATACCTGCCTTTACAATAAATTTATTTACTGAACGAATTCCTTCTACTTGAGTTAAATCTCCCAGCCAAGTTTGATTTTGTGTAATTGGTAATGTTTCGTAAGATGAGTTATTATCATAATTAACGATTTGCAAATGAGCTCCGAACCCAATAACCTTTTCAGAAACCTCATTTTTAAAACCAGTTACAATAGCCACCGAAAGAATCATCACAGCCAAACCAATAGCAATACCAACAATAGCAACAGTAACAATTGGACGGCTAAAACTACCCTTTGAATGTCGTTTACTAACTAAACGCTTTGCTATGAATAACTCAAGATTCAATTTTGTTTTTTTTTGTAAAAATAATAAAAATCTTAGACCATAAATGACATTATATCAATTTAATTATAACATGTCTTATTGGATATCAGATATTTTTATTAAAACAACTCAATAACAAACAGATTTAAAATATAATAATATACACGAAACAAAGGTCTATAAATATTCAACTAAAGAAGTGAAATATATTATTTTAAGCATTGGTAAATTTTAATTGTAGAGACTTTTTATTGATTTGGAAATCAAAAGGATTCATTATAGCCTCAACCCGAACATCTGTAATATCAAATTGTTGAGGTAAACCTAGCTGTTCTGGAGCAATAATATACTCATATCCAATTATTGCCTCACCTACTTTTGAACTCATTTTAGAAGGATACATATTAGCTCGAACAAATTTTATTTACTTACCATTACTTAAAATAACTATTAAATTGTCTTTAATTGGTTACTGCAACATTTCCTCTTTTTAATATGAATAACAGTCAAGTTTCAAAACGTTGTTGATGTAAATCAACTATTTTTGTTTGTGAACTTGTCTATTTCATTGACTTCATATCTACAATTTTGACAAACAACATTTACAGAAAATAAGACTTAAAAAAGGTTAGTAAAAAGCCAAATAAAATTAATTTTATTGCTTTTATTTTGATTTGTTTTAATTAAACACGAAGTTTTTAACACTAAAACACTATAATAATTTCAAAAAAAGTCATACAACCTTTAGTGTGCAAATAATCATCACTACCGAAATAAAGTGTTCTTTTTATCATATCCTTAATATTAGCAGTAAACTACCTAAAATTAAATACAGGTATCGAGATACTCGCCTGCAGTTGATTTATTAACAAGTGTATCTTTTCTCAACCCTGCATAATCTCTCGCCGAAGAAAACTCCCAATCAATCGCTTTTTGCACAAGTCTAGCTTTCACAGGATTTTGGTGTATATAATTAAAACAAACCTGTGGATATTGTTCAAAATATTGACTATTGTAAAACATTGTACCAAATTCTGTATCATGAAAAGAAGGACTTAAACCATCAGGACAATTAATACATATTGCTTTTGTTCTTTTACGAAATAACGATCCTGTAAAACCTTTTTGAATATTGATTGCTCGTGTATAAGAGGCTAGCATAATACCAATATCCTTGTTAAGGTTTTTTTGGACTAATGCGGGCTTGCCTAAGTCGGGATGCGACTTACAACCCTCAACCTTACCTAAGTCGGGATGCGACTTACAAACCTCAACCTTGCCTAAGTCGCGTCCCGACTGGCTTACAGGATGCGACTTACAAACCTCAACCTTACCTAAGTCGGGATGCGACTTACAACCCTCAACCTTACCTAAGTCGCGTCCCGACTTAGGCTACAGGATGCGACTGACAAAAACCAACAAGTTTCAAATATTTTTGTATATTTGAATATAATACAACAAGGCGAGAGTCAAAAACACCGCCAAAAAATACGAATAATTAAATTTACGTCTAAATATGAAAACAATAACAAACAATATAAGAGTTAAAACACTGATATTTGCTGAGACTATAGAACAAGAAGCGTATAATCAAATAAAAACCTTGGCTAATTTTGAAGCATATCAAAACGAGAAAATTCGCATTATGCCAGATGTACATGCGGGCAAAGGCTGTACTATCGGCACTACAATGACAATTACAGACAAACTAACACCAAATTTGGTTGGCGTTGACATTGGCTGTGGAATGCTTACTGTAAAACTAAAAAACGAAAAAATAGATTTTAAAACAATTGATGAGATTATTAAGACAGAAATTCCAAGCGGCTTTAAAGTACACAAAAGAAGTAAGCAAGAATTTGATTTTTCGAATTTGCGATGTAAAAAACATGTTGACATACAACGTGCAAGTTTATCAATAGGCTCTTTAGGTGGTGGCAATCATTTTATTGAGATAAGCAAATCCGAAGAAAATGGTAGCATCTACTTAATTATACATTCCGGAAGTCGAAAACTTGGCAGCGATACATGCAAATATTACCAAAACAAAGCAATAATGAAGGCAAGTGGAATTAACGAAGAAAAAAACGAGCTTATTGAAAGACTAAGAAGCGAAAACAGAGAAAAGGACATTAAAAAAGAATTAAGAAAATTACAGAGATCAATACCCAATAGAGAACTTGCTTTTTTAACAGGTCAGGATTTTGATGATTACATAAATGATATGGCTATTGTTCAAAAGTTCGCAAGTGTAAACCGTGAAACTATGGCTAATATTATTTTAAAAGAAGCTAATTTACAAGAAGTTGAGCGATTTGAAACTATACACAATTATATTGATTTTAAGCGAATGATTTTACGGAAAGGTGCTGTTTCGGCTGAAAAGGGAGAAAAACTATTAATTCCAATAAACATGCGTGATGGTTCGTTACTTTGCATCGGAAAAGGCAATGCAGATTGGAATTATTCAGCACCACACGGAGCTGGTCGTTTAATGAGTAGAACAAAAGCCAAACAATTAATAAACATTAAAGAATTTAAAAAATCAATGGCAGATGTCTATAGCTCTTGCATTGGCAACACTACACTTGACGAAGCTCCACAAGCTTACAAATCAATCACAGAAATTAAAAATGCAATAACCGACACAGCAGATGTAATTGATGTATTAAAACCACTTTATAACTTTAAAGCACATTGAAAAATAGGGCCTACAACAATCAAGGGACTAAATATATACTTAATAAAAATTACAATAAATTGCAAATAACAACATAAAACCAACCAATTCATAAACTATTCAATAAGTATATTGCAATATTTGATTGAGTTTACCCATAAATTTATATTTTTGTAATAAAAAAAGAACAAATGGAAAAAATAGAAAGACTAGAAAAGATTGCTTCTCAAGTTAGACGCGATTTACTTAGAATGATACATGCAAAGCAATCGGGACATCCTGGTGGATCACTTGGTGTTACAGATTTATTAGTAAGCTTGTATTTTGAAATAATGGAGCATTCGCCCAAAAACTTTGACATGAACGGTAAAAATCAGGACTTGTTTTTCCTATCTATCGGACATGTGTCAGCAGCGTGGTATTCGGTGCTTGCACGTAGTGGATACTTTCCAATTAAGGAGTTAAGTACTTTTAGAGCAATCGACTCACGATTGCAAGGACACCCAGCTACCGCCGAAAAATTAGAAGGAATCAGAATCGCATCAGGTTCACTTGGGCAAGGATTATCAGTTGCATCTGGTGCAGCATTGGCAAAAAAATTAAACAAAGACGATAAAACCGTTTATTGTCTTATGGGAGATGGCGAAATCCAAGAAGGACAGGTTTGGGAAGCAGCTCTTTTTGCAAATGCAAGAAAAATTGATAACCTAATCGCTTTTATTGATCTTAACGGACAACAAATTGACGGCACAACTTTTGACGTATTGGGAATGCACGCAGTTTGTGAAAAATGGAAATCCTTTGGATGGGAAGTAATGGAATGTAACGGAAATATTATAGCAGATGTTATTGATACCATTAGCAGAGCTAAAGAAAAAACAGGAAATAAAAAGCCTATCGTAATAATAATGAAAACTGAAATGGGAAATGGTGTTGACTTTATGATGGGTAGTCACAAATGGCACGGAGTGGCCCCAAACGATGATCAATTACAAAAAGCCCTTTCGCAACTCGAAGAAACATTGGGCGATTATTAAAATATTATATTTTGAAAACAACAATATCAATATTACTAATCTTAACAACCTGCTTAATTGCAAATGCACAAATAAAAAACTTTGAGGAGCCACCAAAACCTCTTACGCGAATACTTTTTATTTTTGATGCATCAACAAGCATGATGGAAAGATGGGAAGGAGACCAAAAATTTAATAGAGCAAAAGAACTTATGTTCGAGCTTTTGGATTCACTTGAAATGATCCAGGAACAAGAAAACATGGAACTTGCACTAAGAGTTTATGGACACCAAAGCCCTGTACCCCCACCCGATTGCCTTGACTCCAAACTCGAAGTCGCTTTTGGAGAAAATACTATCGGATTAATAAGAGATAAACTAAACTCAATTGTACCAAAAGGTACTACTCCAATTGCTTATTCCTTAGGACAATCCGAAGCCGATTTCCCAAAATGTGACGATTGCCGCAATATCATAATCTTAATTACTGACGGAATTGAGATGTGCCACGGAGATCCCTGCGAAGTGAGTCTCGCTCTCCAAAAAAAAGGGGTAGTGCTAAAACCATATATAATTGGGATTGACATTAAAGTTGAGTTGACCGATGTGCTGGATTGTATGGGTAATTATTTTAATGCTGGAAATGCTCAAGAATTTAAACAAGCAATAAACACTATTGTTGCACAAGTTACAAATCTGACAAGCGTTACCGTTAACTTACTTGACACAAATGGAAAGCCATTAGAAACAAATGCAGTAATGTCGTTTCACGATAACTTATCAGGTGATATCCGCTATACTTATATGCACACCATGAATACAGAAGGACAACCCGACACAGTTTATCTTGATTTATTATCCATTTACGATTTAAAAGTGCATACTATCCCGGCAAGATATAAAGACAGTATAAAATTAAAGGAAGGAGTACATAATATTATTAATGTACCAGCACCTCAAGGAGTACTATTTGTGGACATTTTAGGTGATACAGCAATTAATTCACAAATAAAGTGTATAGTTCGAAATACTGGAATTCCAGAAACTCTTTATATTTTAGATGCAGATAAACGTCAAAAACTAATTACAGGGCTGTACAATATCGAAGTTTTAACAATGCCACGTCTATATTTTGATGCAGTAAACATTGAACAAAATGGGTATAATCACATTGTTATAGCAGAACCAGGAGAAGTTATAATAAACTTTAAAACTCCTTCGTACGGGACACTACTACATGAACATGGAGATATTTTGACAAATCTATACGACTTTAAACCCGGACAAACTCACTATAAATTTAGGCTGCAACCTGGTTATTACAGAATCGTTTACAGAGAAAAAAATAAACACAAGTCCATAAATACTGGCGAAACAAAATTTAGGGTAAAATCTGGAGACTTTAAAATCGAAAATCTATAAAAAAACATTAAAAATTATAAACAAATGAAATACACTTATACCGAAAAAAAAGACACACGCTCAGGTTTTGGAGCTGGGCTGTACGAAGCAGCTAAAAAAAACAAAGACATTGTTGCCTTATGTGCCGACCTTACTGGCTCTTTAAAAATGGGTGATTTTCAAAAAGAATTTCCCGAAAGATTTTTTCAAGCAGGTATTGCCGAAGCAAATATGATAGGAACTGCCGCAGGTTTAACAATAGGCGGAAAAATTCCATTTGCAGGAACATTTGCAGTTTTTGCCACTGGGCGCGTATATGATCAAGTTCGGCAAAGCGTAGCTTACTCAAACAAAAATGTAAAAATATGTGCTTCTCATGCTGGGATAACTCTTGGAGAAGACGGAGCTACGCATCAAATATTAGAAGACATAGGTTTGATGAAAATGTTACCAAACATGACTGTTATTTGCACTTGCGATTATAATCAAACTAAAGCTGCCACTATGGCAATTGCTGAATATGATGGACCAGTTTATCTACGATTTGGAAGACCTGCGGTACCAAACTTTACTGATCCAAATCAAAAATTTGAAATTGGCAAAGCAGAACAATTATATGAAGGTAATGACATCACTATTCTCGCAACTGGACATCTGGTTTGGAAAGCTATAGAAGCCTGCGAAATATTAGCAAAAAAAGGCATAAATGCAGATTTGTTTAATATACATACAATTAAACCTTTTGATACAGAAACTGTCTTAAAGTCTGTGAAGAAAACTAATGCGATGGTAACTGCCGAAGAACACATGCTTAACGGAGGACTTTTTGACACTGCGGCACAATGTGTAGCACTTAATTATCCGATTCCAATGGACGCTGTTGCAGTTATGGACACTTTTGGCGAAAGTGGAAAACCCGAAGAACTAATGGATAAATACGGATTAACAGCAGAAAACATTGTAAAAGCTGTAGAAAAAGCGATTAGTAGAAAATCATAAAATGAAACAAAATGACGATAAAGCAATAATTGATAAACTTCGTAATCTAGAAACTAGAAACGAAGGATTTAATGACATCGTCAATCAATACAGTCAACAACTATATTATCATATTCGAAGAATGGTAATAGACCACGAAGATGCAAACGATCTTGTTCAAGACAGTTTTATTAAAGCATACACAAATCTCGATAAGTTTCGTTTTGATGCCGCAATTTACACTTGGTTATATCGTATTGCAACTAACACTTGCCTTAATTTCCTAGAACGAAAAAAAAGAATGTTCACTTTTTCGGCATTAAGCTACGAAGATTCTCTTGCAGATAAAATTGAGAGCAGCTCCTATTTTGATGGAGACGAATTACAAAAAACATTGCAAAAGGCAATACTTACATTACCGAATAAACAACGATTAGTCTTCAATATGAAATACTATGATGACTTAAAATACAGCGAAATATCAGAAATATTAAAGACATCTGAAGGAGGATTAAAAGCATCATACCATCACGCAGTAAAAAAAATTGAAAAATATATAAACGAAGATTAAACCTTTTAACAATTATATTGTCATACAATAGATTGATTATGAAAAAATTAAACGACATAAAAAAAGAAAACAATTTCAAAACGCCAGATGGCTACTTTGATGCTTTGAACAACGAAATAAAAGATAAAATAAAAAACGATGTTCAGCAAAAAAACACTCCACTTTTTCAAATATTTAAACCGTATATTTACATAGCTGCTTCATTAATATTATTAGCCTCAGGAATAAGATTCGGCTTACATACTTTTGTGGATCCAAAACCAAAAATAGGTGTCTCAAATAGCGAAACTATTGCAAATGTCGAAAATAGCGATTTGTTGTATGAACTATATGCTGACGATATGGTATTTTACGAATATCTTAACGATACAGAAGAATTATATACTGCCAACAATATAAAAGACGAAGAGATTGAAGAATATTTAAGCCAATATTATATTGAATATGAGTTACTTTACGAATAAACCAAAAATTATGAAAAATATTAGACTAATAGCACTAACTACAATTTTAACCAGTATTAGCCTTATTGCCTTTTCACAAGGCAAGGGTTATCAACACAGAGCAATAGACAACCAAAAAATACAAGCTGAAAAAGTAGCTTTTATTACAGAACAAGTTAATCTGACTGTTGATGAAGCTCAACAATTTTGGCCTGTTTATAACGAATTGAATGATAAAATAAGTGATCTATTTAACGAGGAAAGAGGAATTCATAGAATTATCAGAATAAATTGTGAAACAATAAGCGAAAAAGACCTAACAATAAAACTTGATAGAATGGTGGAAATAAATCAAGAAAGAGCAAACCTTGAACATGAATATCACCAAAAATACAAGAAAATACTCCCAATACAAAAAGTTGCAAAACTATATCAAGCAGATAAGGATTTTAGAAAACAACTGCTACATAAATACAAAGGTCCAAGAGGACAGATGCAATAAGTCTTTGCAAAACAAATAACAAACATATAAAAACATGAAAATACTAATAATTTTTAATCGCGAACCTTATGATAATACAGATGTTACTTGGAATGGATTAAGATTAGCCAAAACACTTAGAGAAAGTGGTCAAGAAGTTAGGATATTTTTAATGAACGACTCTGTTGACATGGCAAGAGATGCATGTAAAGCCCCGGCAAATTACGACCAAGATTTAACTCAAATGCTAAAAGACTTAATTGCAAACGGAGTACAAGTTAAAGTTTGTGGTACTTGCATGGCACGATGCGGAATATATAAAAATCAACCGTATTTTGATGGAGCCAAAAAATCAACAATGGGCGAATTAGCTGATTGGGTAGTTGATAGCGATAAGATTTTAACATTTTAAATAAATATTTTTTTACTCATTCATTTGCTAACCCGTAATATTCCACGCAGCTTCAGAACAATGGCTCCAATCGGATTTATAATTATACCAGTTTTTACTTGAGCGTAAGATTGTAATTAGGTAATTTAGTCTCGGTATCACTTATTCTATCGTATGATTTTTTAAACGACATCATCTGTGCCATACAATATATTTTAATTATTATTTTCTTAAAGTAAACCAAAATATCCGCTTGATTTAGAGTACGCATTAATTTTACCAAAGAAAAAATTGTAATACAAAAGGCTGAAAGCTTGATTTACTGCAAACAGATACTAGACCTCTGGTTAACCCCTGACCTAAACGACAGAAGTCTCTTTGTTTTATCCATTTACTAACTATAGGCTCAGAGATTCCAAATTTGTATTTTTTTTTGTTTATGTCCAAACGTATTTCTATATTTGCTGTTGCGTTTTAGTGATATACTTGCGTCATATTTTTAGTTTTTATATATTACAAAAATAAGCACATTATTATTTTGGCATTAAATCTTTCTTCCCATTGTTCATGGAGCGTAGTGAAATGAGTATAGAGAGGAGAAATTAACTCCAATAACAACGTAGTGAAACTTTACAAATATGTTTAAAAATTAATTGAAAAGATAGATGACTAACAAATATTTCGGGAAAAAAGTTTTCTTGTGTTATTTTATTTTAATGCTTTGCATAAGTGTTACAATCGCAAATGAACAAAGCCCGCTTGATTCCTTACAAAAAACGCTTACAACACTTGAAGGCGAGGATCGTTTAAATGCGCTAAACGACATCTGGGCACTAATTGCTATGGGCGATGATTTGAATGCAGAACTTACAGCAATTGAACATTTAAGATCGGAAGCTGCACAACAAGGCAATATAGATGTCGAGAGTCAGGCACGCGAAAAAGAAATATTTTGCTTATACAATTACAATATGTTTGATAAACTTGAAGCGGTATTGCCAGGCCACCTCGAGTTTCTGGCAAAACACAAACAATGGGATAATTATTACAACTGTTGGGAAGCCAAAATTGAGTTGTTAATATATGCAGATAAAACGCAAACTGCATTAAGAGAAACTCAGCTAATGTACGATGACGCAAAGCTACGCAATAATAATTATGGTTTGGGTGTATCGGCACATACACTTGGGATATTATACCAAACACAGCAACGTTATGACTTAGCGATAGAATCGTTTAACGAAGCCATTGAGCGACTGACTAAAGAGGAAAATATTAGTTTGCTTTTAAGTACTTATAATGTTTTTTGCGAAACACTAGATGCTAACCAACAGTACGAGCAGATGCTTACCATAGCAAAACAATGGGAAGCCACAATTGACAATTACAAACTTGAGAGCGAAAAGCTTGGATACACACCCATGCTTAACGGTCGATATATGTACTGTTATTTGTCACTTGTTATTGCGCATTTTAAAAGTGGTAATACTGATCAAGCAGAGTATTATTTAGATATTGCTGAAGAACTTGCTGAAGGGCGTAGTATGATATCACAATTTAAGTTAGTGCATGTTCAAACGCGTTGGTTTGAGCATCTGGGCCAATATGATAAAGCAATTGCATGTGCAGATATCAACTACCAAAGAATGCTTAGTTTTGGTGATAGTATTAGTAGCTTGACCGTACTAGAAAATAAAGCTCGTATATTACGTAAAGCTGGCAAAGGAATGGAGGCAGCACTGATGTATGAAACGGTAATGATGGCTAAAGATTCGCTTCGCAATCTTAACATGGCCGCTCAGCTCGACGAGTTGCGCACTATATATGAAGTGGATAAATTAATATTAGAAAATAAAATCTCAAAATCTAGATTGATTATATTATTTATAATAAGTATTTTCTTAGTCCTTTTAGTAGTAGGGTACATATTTTATACTGTTCGATTAAACCGCAAAAACAAAATTCTATTTGAGAAAATCAGACAAACGCAACAAGCAGAAACACAGGTCGAGAAAGTTATTGAACATGCACCAGAAAAATCGCTAAGTAAAGAACAACTGCTATTTCGGAAGCTAAATAGTTTACTTACCAAAAATCACGCATTTACCGACCCCAAGTTGAGTCGTAAAGACTTGTCTGATTTACTAGGAACCAATTCTACCTATTTGGCTAATGCCATAAAGGAGTGTAGTGATGGTATGAGTGTTAACGAATATATTAACAGAATTCGCTTAGTCTATGCTGGGAATTTGCTTCTGGAGGCTTCGGAAATTTCGCCTGATGTAGCTGGAGAAGAGGCTGGATTTAACTCCCGTTCTACTTATTATCGACTTTTTCGTGATTATTATGGAATGTCGCCCTCCGAATTCCGAAAAATATCTAAAAAGAGTGTTAGAAAAACTGCATTATAAATCATTATTGTCCGATAAAAATCAAAAATATATAATTCTACAGCAAATTCGATGGAATACTTTATTAACCCTATAATTTTAAAGTCCCTTTCGAGCCTACTACATATTTTAATCGCACATCAATAATTATAAATTTTGGTTCTACTGCAAATTTAATGGAATACTTTATGAACTATGCTTCATAAATACTTGTCAGGGCTAAAGCCCGTATATCTCACATTCTTACTACCCCGCCCTAAAGGACGGGGTTAATGACTCTTTGACAAGCACTTTTCTTGCTACCACCTTAATAATGAAGGGGTTAATCTTGACCCTGTAGATGCTAGATATCCTTCCTATCTAAAGGACGGGGTTAATGACTCTTTGACAAGCACTTTTCTTGCTACCACCTTAATAATGAAGGGGTTAATCTTGAGCCGGTAGATGCTAGATGTCCTTCCTATCTCGTGACAATATAGCCTTATAACCCCGTCCTTTAGGGCGGGGTAAAATAGGAGCTACAGTTAAATGGGCTTTAGCCCTGACAGTACTATTTTCATTTATGAGCGTATATTTTCCCAATCCTAAAGGACGGGGTTAATGACTCTTTGACAAGCACTTTTCTTGCTACCACCTTAACAATGAAGGGGTTAATCTTGAGCCTGTAGATACTAGATGTCCTTCCTATCTCGTGACAATATAGCCCTATAACCCCGTCTTTTAGGGCGGGGTAAAATAGGAGCTACAGTTAAATGGGCTTTAGCCCTGACAGTACTATTTTCATGAGCGTATATTTTCCCAATCCTAAATTTGTAATCCATATTGTCAATTAACCCGCATTATTCATACGATTAGCTTTGTGTAGCTGGTAGGCGTCGAAACTTGCAGATATATCCTTATATTTCAAGAGTTTCGCAACGTAGCAGATGCACAAAGATAATTGTAAGCTCTCTCAAAATTTGGCTAATAATAAAACCATAAACACCTTGCCAATCCCCTGACTAATATTTTATTATAAGCCAACTAAGAATAATGCGATGAATAATGC
>JAQUBO010000160.1 GCA_028686735.1 Bacteroidales bacterium | reverse complement strand
ATATAAAAGATTAGTCGGTAGTAACATAGATGACTTGGATAAGCTTTTTTCGACTCGCAAGAAGCAATTTAAAATTGATTTTTATAAAAAATATAATACAAAATGGACAGGTAAAGAATATATAGGAGTCTTTGCATACAATAGTTCTAAAGAACCCGTGGGTTTTTTGGGATCATTGCCAATGTATGTTGAATATAAAGCAACAAAACATCTTTGTGTGCAAATTTCTGATGCAGTAATTCATCCTGATTATCAGAAAAAAGGACTTTTTGTCGAAATCATAAAAAGAGTAATTGATATTGCAGAAAAGGAAGGTGCTGAGTTTCTCTATGTTTTTCCTAGCCCTCAAGCATTTAATGGATTTGAGAAAACTGGATGGAAATTATATTCGCAGTTGAATCATTATACAATTGATACTTTTGCAATACCAATAATGAAAATTGCTCAGAAATTTGGAAAAATCAAACTTTACAACGGATATGCAAGCTTTATTCAAAAAATACTTTGTAGCACAAATATCAAAGATTTTAAAAATTCTTGTATTGATGATAATTATGGAGGAGTTGACCGCTGTGAAGCTTTTCTTTCCCACAAAGATTATTCTTATAACTACAAAATAAATTTTTTACAAAATAAAATACTGTGGAAGCATGACGATGGTATGCTTATAGGTGATATTGAAAGGAATTCAGACCAAACAAAGTTATTTAATAATCTTAAAATATTGTGTTTCTTATTAGGAATACACAAACTTAAATTTTTTGTTCAACAAGATTCGTATTGGGATGACTTTTTAAAGAATAAAGGTTTAATTCCTACTCAAGGCAATCCTTTATATTTTTACGACATAAATTCGAAAATTGATTTTAGTAAATTGAAATTCATTAGCGCAGATTTAAATACATATTAAGTTTTATGATTAAAATTCTATTTTTCGTACAGAGTCTAGGCAAAGGTGGTGCAGAAAGATTAGTTCTTGAAATAGCTAATGAACTATCCAAACACAGTAATGTTTCATGTAAAATTGTTTCATTTTCTCAACTTAATGAATACACTTCACTAACAAACAATATTGTTGTCGAATATTGTGATTCGAAAATAATATTGTCATTATTCAGACAAAATAATGTCAAAATTAGTAGTTTAACTAAAATCATTGAAGATTACCAACCTGATATAATTCATAGTAACGTTTATTTATGCGAACTTTTAACAAGAGAAAAGTTATATCCAAATATTGCTTACTTTACCCATTGCCATAACAATATGCCAGAGTTTAAATCTTTTGGCATTAAAACTTTTTTTAATAAAAGCCTGCTTACCAAGTATTATGAAAAAAAACGCATCGAAAGAAAATATATCAAATGCGATAACCAATTTATTAGTATTTCACAAGACACAAATTATTATTACAATAATAATCTTAATAAAAAACTCAAAAAAAACGTACACTATCTACCCAATGCAATAGATTATAACAAGTTTTATTATAAAGGGACAAGAGATATAAATAAAGAACTTAATCTTATTATGGTCGGCCACATGTCCAATTATAAAAATCAGATTTTTTTAATTGATGTTCTAAAAATTCTTAGAAAAAATGACATTGATGCTAACCTAACATTAGTCGGCGATTGGCGGAATAACGGTCAAAAAATAATTGAAAAAGCAAAATCTCTACAAATTGAGAGCTTCTTAAAAATGCCAGGCTTAATCGAAAACATTGAAGAAGAGTTAAAAACACAACACATTTATGTTCATTCTGCATATTATGAGCCATTTGGTTTAGTCCTACTCGAAGCCATGGCTTCTGGGCTCCCAGTTATCACTCTCGATGGCAAAGGCAATCGCGACCTAATCGAACCAGGCAAAAACGGTTATATGATTTACGAACAAAACGCCGAACTTTTTGCTCAAACAATTATTGATCTCTGGAACGACAAACAAAAATATCGTGAAATGTCTGAATACGCACAGGAATATGCTAAACAGTATGATATTAAACCATATGTCGAAAAATTATTGGTTTTGTATCAGAATGCTATAGATGGAAAAAAGTAAATAGTATGTATTAAGAAGTAAATAGCATATTGTGCTTTGCAGGAGCCGCTAACTACTACGTGCTTCTTATTACATGTCAATAACTTCAAAGCTTTAAATAAAAATGAAACAAAATAAAAACCTGATTCTACTCTGTGACAATTATCCGCTTAGTGCGGGAGAGTTCTTTCTTGATGATGAAATGAAAGTATTGCATACAGGGTTTATTAAGATTTTTGTGCTTGTTCCTGAGCAAGTTAATATAAAACTAAATAGATATGTGCCGCAAAATGTAGAATTGGTTACTTATAGGAATCATCTAAGTATTTTTAGTAAAATATTTATAATACTAAATTTATTTAATCCATTGTTATATTGTGAGTTAAAGATTGCTATAACCAAATTAAAAGTACGCCTCTCGCTTACATTGTTAAAGATTTTATTAATGGATATTCATAAATCTAATATTATAAAGAAACAGATTAATGGTTTAATTTGCAAAGAACGTTTAGATATTGAAAATCTTGTGCTTTATGCATATTGGCATGATTATAAAGCCTTAGCTTTAGCAAGGTTAAAGCGAAAACTAAAAACATGTAAAACAGTTGCCAGAGCACATAATTCTGATTTATTTGTAGATAGACAACCTTTAAACTATTTACCATATAAAGAATTTATAACTAAATATTTAGATAAAACAGTATCTATTTCAAAAAAGGGGAAAGATTATTTTAAGAGTTATTATAATATATCATCCTCAAGCAAAATTATTGTTTCTAGGTTAGGCAAATTTAATGACAGAATACCACAATTAAACAAGAGCGTAGATAGTTATGTGATTTGCAGTTGTAGCCACTTTAATGATATGAAAAGAGTACATTTAATTGTAAATATTCTTATTGAACTAAAAGACCTTAATATTAAATGGATCCATTTTGGATGGGGTCCTACTGAAAATTATGTGAGGAATTATATAAAGAATAATTATCCAGATTTAGACTTTGGATTTATGGGTAAAGTGAGTAATGAAATAATTTTGGATTACTATGCCAATAATTTTATTGATATATTTATAAATGTAAGTGAATTGGAAGGTATTCCCGTTAGTATAATGGAAGCCTTGTCTGCTGGAATACCTGTTATTGCAACGGATGTTGGCGGGACTAGAGAAGCAGTGCCAGCGGAAGTAGGGTTTTTATTGAAGAAAGATTTTGATGTGAAATATGCGGCAAATTTAATTAGGCAATATCTTAATCTGACAAAACAAGAACAAGAAACATATAGAAAAAATGCCTTTTCATTTTGGCATGAAAACTTTAATGCAGAAAAAAACTATTCAGCATTTGCTCAATTGCTACAAAATCTATAATTATGACAGTAATAATAAAACTCAGAAATAAACTAAGATACTTCTTTGCGCGTCAAATTAAACCTGAAATAATTGGAGGCTGGAAAAATGCAAATGGTTCTTATTCCAAAAACACCGGAGTTAGTAATTTCACGCATGTGTCGCAAAAAAATGATAATTTGTTTATTGGTGATAATGTTTTTATTGGGCATTTTAACTATATTGATGGCTATAATGCTAAGTTAGTTATCAAAGATGGCGTACAAATAACTAATTATTGCCAATTATTAACACATTCAACTCATAATTCACTCAGGTTTAACATTCACAAATTAAATAACGAAAACATATTACAAGATATCAATAAAATTGGGGAGTTAGTTATTGGTGAAAGTACATATATAGGTCCTCACACAGTAATAATGCCCAATACTGCAATTGGAAAAAATTGTATAGTCTCTGCATATTCTTATGTGCAAGGCAATTTTCCAGATTTTTCGATAATTCGTGGAATACCTGCAAAAATAATTGGGGACACGAGAAAAATTGATGCAGAGCTACTTGAAAAATACCCAGAATTATCAATAATTTAATTCTAAATGAAACTGATTAAATCTCTTAAAGAATTAAATATTAATGCTAAAGATTTTCCTATATTCTTTTGGGATGAATGGTTAGCATTTGAGAAAAATAGTATCTGTGATGTATTTTTATTTTTTGATGAAGAGAGTAAAGCTGTTATTCCATTTAAAGTACATACTTTAAAATTTCTTAAAAAAGCAGATTATATTTATGTCCCATTAAATATTGAAGGGAAAAATCTAAAATCGAATAGCGAGAAACTAGTAATAGAAAGATTTCACGCATTTTTGAAAAACAATAAAATTTGTGATGTAATATTCCCTCCACAGCATTTTATTATATTTCAAACATATCCTTCAAAATGTTTATACTACGAAATAGGTACTTTGACAGTTGATTTAACAATCCCAGAAAATGAATTATTTAATCTCGTAAATTCAGAAAATCGCAGACAAATAAGAAAATCAAAAAAACTTAACACCCTCGTTCAATTTGGCCAAGAAAACCTTGAAACTTTCTATAAAACTTATAAATCAACTGGTAAGAAAAAGGGAATTTCAATTGAGCCAATATCATATTTCGAAGCGATTTCGTCTTACTTAAACAAAAATTATCTAATTGGTGTCTGTAAGAATGACTCTAGCGTTTTTGCTGGTGTTTTTGATATATTTGATTATACTGCAGCTTATTCTTTTTATAGTGGTACTACAGATAATATATTTATTAAAGGTGCAAAAAAACATCTTATATGGGATGAATTTATGCTGCTTAAAAGTAAAGGATTAAAAAAATATCACTTCGGAGGTTTTCGTTTAAATCTCAATATAGAGAATGATTTATATAATGTACAAGTATTTAAACAACAAATGGCAGCTAAAATTACTAAAGGTTATCATTTTATTAAAGTAATTAATCCTTTAAGATATTATTTATTTGCATTTGCATTAAAAGTAAAATCGCTAATTGTCGGTAAAGATTTAGGATTTATTAATAAGTCTGGGCTTGAAATAAAAAAATCAAAATAATGGGAAAAAAGCAATTAATTCTAACTTTTGATTACGAGCTATTCCTGGGCAAAAAGAGTGGTTCGGTAATTAATTGTCTTATTAAACCTACTGATCTATTATTAAACATTCTCTCTAAACATAAGCAGTCAGCCATCTTTTTTATTGACACTACTTATCTCTGGAGTCTAAATGAGGTGGCAAAGTCTTATCCTGTTGCTAAATATGATTATGAGAGCATACTGGCACAATTGAAAGAAATGGTAAACAAGGGACATATTATCGCGCATCACATTCATCCACATTGGTTTGATGCACAATATTTACCTGAAATAAATCAATGGGATTTAAGCAATGTTGAGAAACTAACTTTTGAGAAAATAGATAATAATGAAAGAGAATCTCTCTTTAGTTTTTCTAATGCAATAATTTTGGATATTTATAAGCAGGCAAACATAGAAGTTGAAACACATGCGTTCCGTGCAGGAGGCTTATTTATTGAACCATTCTCAGAATTCGCCCCTTTTTTCGAAAATTATAATATAAAATATGATTTTAGTGTTCTGCCTGGTGGCAAAAGAGATGACAATATTAATAGGTTTGACTTTTCTAATTCGCCATCTAATAGGATTTATCAATTTTCAGAAACAATAGCCACTGAAAACAAGAAAGGAAAATTTACAGAATTCCCAATAAGTTTAATTGAGATAAAGAATTTTAATAAATTCACAAATGGCATTTATTATAGACTAATGAAAAACAAAAGTAAAATGCAGCCATATGGGGATGGTACTTCAATTGCAAATGTAATAAATAGCGCAAATTCTGAAGATGCGAAACCCAATTATTTAAGCATGCAAATACCTGCTAGTGTTGAAATTTTAAATCCCACGTTGCTAAATTTATACAAAAACTACTTAAAATCATCTGATTATTTTCAAATACTTTCTCACCCTAAACTACTTACACCTATGAGTCTAAAGCAGTTGGATATGTTTTTAAGCTATGTAAATAAAAAATTCAATCTATTGCTATTAAGCGAAATATTTAGAACAGCTACAAAAGAACACAATTGAAAGTGTATTGCCTTGTTGCCTTCAACAAAAACAACCCTAGCGTTCGCTAGCAACCCGGATCTTTTTTTAACCCGAAACCTTTTTCATCCAGAAACCTGAAACAAAAACAACTCGAAACCTTTTTCATTCTGCAACGCGAAACTTTTCCTAACCTGCAACATTTGTCATGCAAAAAATCCTCATAATTGCATATTTCTTTCCTCCTTGTAATTTAACTGCGTCGCGCAGAGTTGAGTCATTTGCTAAGTACTTGCATTGCTTTGGAATTTATCCTATTATTGTTACACGTAAATGGGAAAAAGAAATAAAATCGCCATCAGATATATTACAAAGAACAAGCTCACAAATTGAAGTAATACAAAATGACAATTATGAAGTACATTATCTTCCTTATAAACCATGTTTGAGAGATAAGCTGTTCCAGAAACAATCCAAGATATTTAAACTTACAAGTAAAATTCTTACTTTCTTTCAAATTCTTGCTCAATTTATAACGGTAAAAGCAATACCTTTTAACAATATATATTATTATTCTTTAAGTATCATTAAAGTAAACAAAATTAAAAAAGTAGTAATTAGTGCAAATCCTTTCGAGATTTTTAAATTTGGGCATCTACTAAATAAAAAAACTGGCATTAAGTGGATTGCTGATTATAGAGACGACTGGAACACTTCAGAATTACCGGAATATACATCAAAGAATCCTATTGTCCGTAAAATAGAAACTTTTTATGAAAAGAAATGGCTGAGTACCAGCTCTGCAATAACTTCAATTTCTGATTACTATACCAGAAAATTAAATTTATTTTTAAATAAACCGGCATTTACAATTCAAAATGGTTTTGACTTTGAGATAAATATGGAAAACAATCAAAATTATTTCGAAGATTTTACTATTGTTTATAATGGTTCACTGTACGATAGTCAAAATATCGAGCTTTTTATTTCAGCTTACCTTGACGCATTAAATGCACTAAAAGACAAGAACATTAAATTACTTTTTCCCGGTCTTGCATTTAATCCTTCACAAGCAAATAGAATAAGAATGCTTTTAACAGGATATGAAAAGCACTATGAGATAACTGAAAGGATGCCGTTTGAGGAAGTAATTAAAATACAACAAAAAGCCCACTTAATGTTAATGGTGCCACATACAGGAATTAAAGGAATTCCATCCTCTAAACTTTATGAATATATTGGTCTAGGTAAAAAAGTATTACTTTGTCCATCTGATTACGACATAATTGAACAAACTTTGATTGATACCGATTCTGGAGTATTCTTAAACAAGAAAGAGAGTATTTCTGAATTTTTAGTCAACGCTGTTGTCAATCAAGTAGTATGGGAGAAAAATTCATTGGACGAAAAGCGAATAAATAAAATAAATAGGTACAGCCGCAGAGCTCAAACAGCTTTACTTGCAGACATAATTAAAAACCTCTAAATGAAAGTACTTAGTGTTATTGGAGCAAGACCTCAATTTGTAAAGGCATCAGTTGTAAGCAACGCTTTTGTAGAACATAATATTCATGAAATTGTAGTAAACACTGGCCAACATTACGATTATAATATGAGTGGTCAATTCTTGGTAAATTTAAACATGAAGCAACCCGATTTTAATTTAAATGTTGGTTCTGGCTCACATGCCGAAATGACAGCTGCAATATTAACAGGCTGCGAAAAAATAATTATAGATACTAAGCCCGATTTCGTTGTTGTTTACGGCGACACCAACAGTACTCTTGCTGGAGCATTATCTGCTGCAAAATTACATATCCCAGTTGCACACATTGAAGCTGGGATTCGAATGCTGCCAAAAACAATGCCCGAAGAAATCAATAGGGTACTTGTTGACAGAATTTCGTCAAAACTTTTTTGTCCAACTTTTTTAGCATTAAACAATCTTAAACACGAAAATATAACACATGGAGTGTACTTGTCGGGTGATGTAATGTATGATATTTTTCTCAAAATGAAAGATTCTTTTAGCAGCACTTTAAAGCAGGAACTTAAATTAAAAAGAAGCTTTGTTCTTACAACTCTTCATCGCGATTATAATGTCGATAATCATTTTAAATTAGAGTTGATACTTCAACAATTGAATGCTATTTCTAATAATTATGATGTCGTTTTTCCGATACATCCTCGTACAAGAAAAATGATACAATTACATTCTTTGGAAAAATACTTAGACAGTTTAGTTGTTACCGAGCCATTATCATACAGCGAACTTATGGGTTTGTTAATCGATTGTAAATTTGTAATAACCGATAGTGGAGGCCTACAAAAAGAAAGCTATTTCGCTGGTAAAAGAGCCATTGTTGTAATGCCAGATACAGGCTGGCAAGAACTTATCGATTTTAATATCAACATTCTTGCAGATGAAACCAACCTATTCGAAAAATCTCTTGAAATTACGAAACATGTACACTTTACACCAAACATCTACGGTGAAGGTAATGCATCCCAATTAATTGCAAAAAA
>JAQUBO010000159.1 GCA_028686735.1 Bacteroidales bacterium | reverse complement strand
TTTATCCAATAGACGGAGAGGGCGGCTTATGAGTTGCGTAAATCGTCTCGTAATTCCTCAGTTTTCTTAGCAATTCTCTCTTTTTGATCCTTGCTAAGTTCGGACCCGTATTTCAAGATAAATCGCTGTATTCTTGCAATCGCCTCAACCGTCTTTTCTACGGTTTTTTCTAATTTTTCATCCATGTTTTTATTATACCAGTACCATAATTTAAGGGCTCTTGTAATCTGGTGGCACTGAAGCTTTTTCGTGAACCAGTTTTATTAGATTTTTTACGTTTTTATTCTTGATGTCATCAATTGTATAGATTTTTAGATGCCGCATAGTCTTGCCTGTGCCTTCAAAATTCTTAATTTCATCGTCGGACAAACCAGTAATTGCAAAGCCGATATGTACTCGCTCTCTCATCGCTGCAATGTAAAACTTTCCGCCATCATAAACCGGAACGCCCCAATTAAATTCTTCTTTGCAGCCCTCGATCGTTGAAAGAAGCAGATCCCTCAAGACTACAAGAATTACTTTTTTTGGTTCGTCCTGTTTTTCAATATAATTCTTAACTTTATCATCCATTAATTTAATTTTCTCACACTGCCGTGAAGTGAATCAAGGATTTCAATTTTATTAGTAGTAAAATGATTATATGAAAAACATAGCAAAGAAAGAATTTGTGGTTTCAAAAACCGAAGTTATCAGAAGAGAAAGGGCATTTGCTAATTTACTCACAAGCATATTGATCGGCTTGATCCTAGGATTGAACAAAGTGATACTTGAACAACCATGCCTTTCGGCGACCGGGATCTTGATTTTTATATTGTTACAGGTCTTTGCCTTCATTCTAGTGATAAGATTCTTTAAAACATTTTCAAAAATGGAGATACTCTTGACAGAAGGCTGCCTTCAAAGAAACAGCAAACAGGGTTGTGAAAAATTCTTGTTAAAAAACGTTAAAAAAATTGAGGTCAAAAAAACGACGAGAAAAACTGTCCGAGAAATGAAAATATTTTTCTATGATGGCACTTTTATGTTCATTAACGGTCTAGATAATTTTCTACAATTCAAGCAAGACATGTTAAAAAAACTGGGTAAAGAAGTCGTTCTAAAAGAATACAGCGAACCCATCGATTTTGACCACCCATTATTTTATACAATATTGGGTTTGGTTATAGGTTTCTTTAGCGTTCTGCTTACAAAGTATTTGATGAAGTTAGACACTAATGCGATGAATACAGTGCTTATTGCGATATTTTTATATATTTTTGCAGTAGGAATATATCTTATTACCCAGAAGCCGATTTCAAAACGATATGGAAATAAACCAAAGTAGTAATAGATTTGTTACATACTTTTTTATCCGTTAGAAGACTGTCTTCTGGTATCCTAAAAATGGTGTCAAGTTTTTGTTTAAATATTTCCGAATTAGTCGGAAGCTTTTCTTGATTACTTTCTGCTGGTTCCATTTACTTTAGTATGTCATAATATCTGTATTTAGTCAATGGACGGTACAGGTTTATTATCCCCCATCATATAGTTAAAAGATGCCAGAAGGGCCCACTCTCACAGGCTCTCCCAAAAGGCATCCATTACGGAGCTTATTAAAATATATAAAACACGTGGCTATACACCCTCTTTTTTTGATATAATAGCAACTATGAGAAAACGTGTAATAAATTTACTCGATAGTCTAAATGTAAAATATAGGTTGATAGATCATCCTGCTGTATTTACCATTTCCGACGTAGCTAATTTGCCAGAAGATGTAAAGCCAATAAAAAATCTTCTTATTCAGGAGAGTGGCAATGGCCGAAAGTTTTTAGTAGTGATGGATGGCAATGCCAGATTAGACACAAAACTAATTAAAGAAAGGTTTAATACTAAAAAACTAAGCTTTTCAAGTAACGATGCCCTGACAGATATATTTGGTGTCAGCTCAGGCGCGGTTTCTATCTTTGGGTTTATAAATAATAAATTGGCTAATGTCAAAGTTGTTATAGACGAATCGATAGTAAACAGCGGTAATGGGCTAGGTTTTCATCCCAATGACAACACAGCTACGGTTCTTTTTGAGCCGAATGAACTTGAGTCTATATTAAAAGGTATGAGCTGTGATTATGTCATTATGAAGTTATATTAAGTTATTTTTCCACACGCGTCGCTAATTATTTAAAAAGAGCCTAAACGAGTCAGGCTCTTTCAAAACGCCTCCACCGAGGGGTCTAATTATATTATACATTTAATTTTCACAAATCATATGATTACAAATTATTGCTTATATATTATGGGTATAATAGAAAGCATCTAAGATAAAATCGTGTTTAAAAATGTATATAAATATTTATTAATATAATAAATCCTAACTTAATATGTTTCCCGGAGCCAACTGGGGCAAAGTTCAGCTGCCCAATAGGTATATCCAAAGAGATACCATAATCTATAGATTCTGACCAACTATCAATATTCTTATTTATATTAAAGACCTTATTTTTATAGACTAGTATATGCCTGGAACCGTTTTTATTGTAAAAATGAGAATACCTGCCATATAGCAACTGGGAATATTTAATTTTTTTATCTAAATTATTTAGCCCGACCAATACCTTGTATAGTATCCATTCTTTTACCATTAAACTTCGTCTTTGTCATATAATTTCTGAATTATCAAGAAGCTTTGAGTCGTTCAAAGCTTTATCTACTATTATTAAGTGAAACTCTTCTTCATTACCCATAGCTAAATTATATGACATCGTACAATATACAATGGGCTTAACTACTATATAAAATTGTTTAATATGGAGTTGCACAGTATTCTACTATAGAAGTAACCTAAAAATTTGTTAGCAAAATCAGCTTCGATTATCATTGATTAATAAATTATGTTTTTTTAATTAAATCATTCATGAAATTAGCAAATTCCGTTATTCCGCCAGCCCTATCTATAGCGAGCTTGGTATTTTTGTCAGGGGATCTATTATAGTCATATGAAATTTGTTTATCGATAATTTTGAAGGCGTTCGCTCGGGCATCACAATAATAAGGTGGCGTATCATTATTAATATTTATCAATGACAATTGATGAGGTGTAATATCTCCAGAGTTAGGGTTTTTATAAGCGTGTGTTCTAGCTAACCCTGAACCATCTATATTTATCTTATCAGAAATGACTCGCTGTAGGTGTGTGAACTTTTCCTCGCTAAGTCCACCAAATTTGATAACCGATATTGGGCCCTTGGACGGGTCTACGTAATTACCAAATATTTCTGGGGTTATATGCCCAAAGATATAATGAGCCGTTCCATCTTCATTCGACCCTTTGCTTTCACCTATTGAAACAAGTTGATTTACAAAATGTTTTGTTTCTTCAGAGTCTTGACAAATATTTTCCAACATTATTCTTGCATTACCATCAATTCCTAGGCGTTTTAAAGAATCTGATATCTGATTTATTTTAGGAAAAGAAACTATTATTGAATCTAATATATCTGGATAAAATTCAGATGTGAACTGCTTTAGATTTATTGCCGTAGCTTGAGCGATACATTCTGCTTTATTCGACTCAATTGGGTTTACGCCCGATGTAAGCTCATTGGCAAAAAATATCCTAACTAAGGGAGGTAATTTGTTTATACGCTTAAATGATCTGGCAAAATCAAGAGCGGGCACTACATGTCCAAAAATTCGGCTGTCAACATCTTCATAATTGGTTCCTCCAAAACCCACCGCAAGCTCCATTGGATAGTCCGGGAAAGCTATTTTGAGCGCCACTTCCCTGTCGATATTACGAAAGTCATCTAGATCGGGGCATCTGACCGATTTGCAATCAGCAAAGAAATTCCACCAACTATTTATTGCATCATCAAACTTATACGGATCGCTTGAAGTAATTTCAGCAATATTTTGACGTATGTGTTTTATCTCACCGCCAAAAGACAGTATACTCGGTGTAGCATGTACATTATACTTGCTTGTTGATATTTGCCTGGACCACTTTTCCCAACCACTACCTAGAGAGTCAGCTATAAATTTTAGTCTACGTAGGTATTTTGTATCGCAATTCTCTATTTTGTAGTTTGTTATCTCCGACTCATTTTGATTGTCTACAATTTTTTTTGCTGCGCTACCAAATATTTCTTCTTGCCTTTTTTGGGCATGCCCATTATTGCCTCAGATGATATTTCTCTCATAGCATTCCGCCTTTAAAAACAGATTTAGATATTAGTATTATGTAAACACAAGCTTATTTTAGCATCGTATAACAATGAGTATAACACACACATATATGTCCACAATTAGCCCCATAAACCAACAATAATCTTGGCATAAAATGACTTTATAATTTACTCAAGATTCTTTTAGAATATTAACTGCAGATCTCTTCCTCTAGCCTAGATATGTTTTTTTCTTTGTAAATTTTTTGGCAAAAAAATGGATAAGAACAAAGATGACCTAATAATTAACTTTTTTTCGACGGCTGTGATTAAACTAATGCTTAAATCACCCCATTATATTGCGGCTAAATCAGGGGTTATTGCACTTACAAAAAATGGTAGATAAAGAGGATATTATTGAAACCGTAAAATACCTAATAAAATCAGAGTATACTACTGGTCAAACCATAATAATAAATGGCGTCATTCAAAAAGCCAAAAAAATGATTCCGTAATTGTTCCGACCGACAATACTCAACCCGTTGTTAACTTGTCGAGGACGGGTCTCTAGGGCCCAGGATTAACCATCGAGATAATCACAACTATTCAATTATTATCGGATTTAATGCCAGCATATCGTCATCAGCCAGTCTATTGGCTACTTGCATTAATTCCGTTGTTAAAATTTTTGCAAGGTTTAACATGTCGAATAACTGCGTCCTTTTCGTAACCACTTTATTTGAATATATAAACATTGTCAGGCCACAAAACTCAATACTATATTCCATAGAACTATCAATTAGTAACTGCATAAAATCAGGTGAAAATATTTGCAAAATTTCAATATTACAATTTTCGTTCCCATAAAGTGCAAAATGTTGATTAAAATCACCCTCCAAAATAATAGCCTTGGGTTTACCCGAATGATTAAAACCCTTAGTCAACGGACCAGCCAATCGACTCTTTTTATTCACTAATAATATATTTGGTAGCAGGGTCGCGATATTCACCTCCATAATAGTAATCGAAGATGTATTACTTTTGCTCGATTCGTAAACAAACATATTCATGTCACGACTAAAAAATTTGCCGCAGACAACATCCTTGACTACACAATCTGGAAAAACTTTAAAAATAGTACCCAATGAGCAAATCGAAACACCGTTACCAAGCCTATGGAAGTCAAAGTTGCTCAGACTGGCAAACTGCTCATAAAATGTATCACGAAATTGCAATTTTATTCTAACAAAAGCTGCCGTTGTTACAAGAAGCGGCGCAAAAGCCGCTGCAAAGATATGCTCGCTTATTTGGTCAACATTGCTTCTAGAATCGGCTATTAAATTAAAATAGAAATAAAGAATTAACACTAGCCAAACAATTGAGAATGGAAAGCTAACAAACACTAAAAACCGTCTCTTGGTCAATATAAAATGCCAAAAATCCTGCGATAGATCATCAATGTCAATGTCTGACTCAAAGTCGCTAATATCTGGAGTTATTTTTATTTTTGGTATATTGTTAGTTTTATTGTGTTGCATTTAATTTAACTATATTGGTGAGTTCATTAAGTGTCAACCACGATAATTTGTCTCTACACGAATACTGATCATAACACGCTATGTTGAGGTTCCTAAAAGACGTTCTTCAACAGATAAACAACTCCAGACCAAAAGGTCTGAGCGACTGGATATCGCTTCACTTCGTTTCGCTCCTGCGCTCATTCGCGAAAAAATGTAAACACTTCTACTGCGCTAAACCAGCGATTCTGTCACAGTACATACATTAATTAATTACTTTTAAACAGTCAGTATACTATAATAGATGTCGGTTATGAATAATAGCAAGCACCAATATGGGTTTGTACATGCAATATCATTTATTTGCATACTAGTCATTGTTGGGGCAATTAGTTATCTGGCGTATAATCAATTAACTACAAATAAAGGGAGCAGTGCGACGCCAAACGTAAGCCAAGATCAAACAGCCATAAGCGAAGAGGCGGCAAAATTTGACCATGGAGACCTGACGGTTAAATCTGTATCGAAGATTGAATGTAATGATCAATACTCAGATGATGTTTTTAGTTTCGATTGCCCAGATGGCGAGTGGATCGTTGACAAACTTAGCGATGGTGATGTTGGGTTAATAAGCACAAATGCTTATGAAAAAAACGGTTCGTCATCATCTGCAATAATCGCAATTCATATTCAGATCAAATCAACAAAAGTCGATGCAAAAAGTCTAGTTGATTATTTTGTTTCAAATGACACCATAGTAGGAACAGTCGAGAATATCACCGTCGACAGTCAATCGGGTTATTTATGCCACTTTACCTATGGAACTGGTTGGTATGCTACTTTGTTCACAAAAAATAATACGACTTATGCTATTAAATACGGTAGCACTAAATCATTCGACAGATCCATTAACGACGTTGTGATTAATTCTCTGAGAGTATTGAGATAGGTAAGCCCGCATCTTGACAATGATTTACGTCACCATAAACGACACTAGGCCAAAATGATCTGGGCGACTGGATATCGGCTTCGCCTCCTCCGCTCATTCACGAAAAAATGTAAACACTTTTTCGCTTCAATCGCCACACCGAACCACTTTTGCTTCGCAAAAAGATCTGGTTCGAAACTAGTGTCGGAGCCATTGAAAAAGAGCCCTTATGGGCTCTCTTTCTATGGCTCGGCTTACTGTTCTTGATTTATCGACGAATCAACTAAGTCTATAGGGTTTTTAGGATTTTTCTTGAGTAGAGCTACCAAAAAAGCTACTACAATTATCACTAAAGTACTAAGTATGATTGTTGCGTAGAAAAAGACATTATTAGTGTCATAATTAAGTGATTGTTTTTTGTTAGAGTTTTGTTCGTTCAATACTACTGATCCATTTTTTTCCGTTGCAGCAGAAGTGCTCGCGTTATTAACTGGCGTCGCAGTATCAGTCGATTCCGTTTCGCTAGAACCTTTCAAATTATCAGAATATTCTTCAACAAAGTCTTTTCCGACGTTTATTGTTTGTCCAAAAATCTCGGTTTCACCCAGAGGCGCATCTTTTTTAACGGATAGCGTCAACACCCAGATGACCTTTGGATTGTCCTTGCCTTCGCCTACGTAAAATGGAAATGAGCCGCCACCCATAAGCTTACTAAAATCGAGCGTTTGGGTATTCTCATTATAGCCAAGATAATCACTAGTAAAAGAGATAAAGTTAAACCGATTCACGTCAAATTGCAGCTCTTTACCAGAGGAGCTAAACACATTACCCGTTGCGTTACCTGCAACCACGGTTGTAATTAACGAAAAAGTATCATTTCGTCGAACTTGATTATCTACAGAAGTACTCATAACGACAGGAAAAGAAGCATATACTGAAATACTATAACAAGAAAACGCAACAACAAAAGTAAAAAAACTTAAAACTAATTTTTTATTTGTTTTCACATTTATTATTTCACACATTACACATTGATATTAGCACGGATATCAGACAATTGATATGTGCCCCATCTGTATACGCGCCATTGGTGCAGTTAGTTTTTTATAGCTCAACATATCGGTCTTGAACTGTAGAATAAAGTATAATCAAGATATGGAGCAAAAAGCCTCTTCAGAATATGATTCCCTTGGACAAATCCAACAGGAACTATTTAATATCGCAACAAAAGGCAACAACCAATCGTTCTATATTAGTATTCGAAAATGTCTCGAATCACTTACGTCAAAAGGCTACTTCGATCAATCCAGGAATCTTACTATTGAAATAATGAAATCATACGCACATATTCCGAACCTGGTATTAGAATTAAGTAAATTACTTACTGACGAAGAAATTATAAATTTTGAGACTTGGCGCAGAACCGCAGAAACAGACAATTCCGAATTTGAATGCCCAAATTGCGGATCATGTAAGATAGCCCTCAGTATCGCCAAAATACCGATATATAGTAGACAATCTACAAAAAATCTCAAGCACAATGAATCCGTATCTGTTGGTTTATATAATTATTCGAAACATGAATGTGCATTATGTGGCACAGAATTTTACAGATACCAGCAGTAGTCGCGAAAGACATAGTGATGATTTTCAAGATTGGAAACATAGCACGAAAGCCAAGTTCTCGCGCTAAACGACCGGGTTTGTGAAAGCATCAGACCAATAAGACTTGGGCGACTGGATATCGGCCTTCGGCCTCCTTCGTTTGCTCATAAAAAAATGTAAACGCATTTTTATTTCGCTACACTACGCCGAACCACTTTTGCTTCGCAAAAGATCTGGTTCGAAGCTAGTGTCGGAGCCAAATAAAAAACCCGCCAGATGCGGGTTCTTAATTTGGCTCAGCATACAGGTCTTGAACCTAATTAACCTCGCAAATAAGAGCTGCTTACTTTA
>JAQUBO010000158.1 GCA_028686735.1 Bacteroidales bacterium | reverse complement strand
ACTGGTCTATTTCTATTCACACAATAATTATCGAAAATTCCTAGGGTAAATGCTAAATAGTCGGACCCCCATGGTAGCGGATTTGCGACACTCAAATAACCACTACCATCTGTAATTTCTTGTGTAATGTATTCTGATCCTTGACTTCTTACAGTATATGAGACACTGCCATAGATACCAACATTTGTAATTGGAGTAATAAAATCATCTTTATAGATCTCATAATAAATTGCACAAAGATCATCTATTAAGCCGTTAGAATATACTCTCGCAGTACAAGCTATTTCGGCTCCAGTGCTGTAATACTCTTCCAATGTAGTATAGCTTACTTCTGGAATGTTTAATTCACGAGTTTGTGCAGATATCGTGTTACTGATATTGAGGCTTATAAGAATAACTAATGACAACAAATAAATGTTTTGTCTTCTTTTTTTTGTAGAATAGATTTTCATTATTTACTGTTTTATTATTTTATATTTTAGATTTGCTTTATCTCTGGTTTCAATGTTTAGAAAATATATTCCAGATGAGAGTTTTGAAATATCTAAGTGATAATTTGTGTTTTCTTTGTTTGCAAATATCGAAATATATTTCCCGTTAATATCAGTTAGAGTGAGATTGTTGATTACTAAATTTTTATCTTGAATAGTAATTTTGTCTTTTGCTGGATTTGGATAAATACTTAATCCTGAAATATTTTCTGTAGTAATATCTGTAGAGTTTATTGTAATATCATAGCTGCAAGTGTTTGAGTTTCCAGCTTCGTCAGTAGCTGTCCACAAAACTGTTGTAGTTCCAATATTAAATTCTGCATTCGCCAAACTTGAGCTAGAGTTGTAATTGTTTGTTATACTGGGTGTTGAGCAATTGTCTGAATAGTCTTCAGGGTCAAATTCAGTGCCAATTACAGTATAGGATAACTCATCGTTTTCTATTGTTATTGGTTCAATAGTAGGACAGTTTATTGTTGGAGGGCTTGTATCTATAACACTTACGTATAGTGTTGTTTGAGTTTCATTATTAGATTCGTCAGTAAGAGTTAATATAACTTCATTGTTAATTCCGCTGCATAAACTTCCAGATACGGGATTTTGTGTTAAAACAAGATTTTCGTTAGCGGTGCAATTATCATAGAGAGTTAAGCTTTCAGAGAAATCAGGAATCGCAGCATTGCAATTTTCTGTCGCTTCGATATTTATATTAATATCTTCAACTATAATTGTTGGGCTAATTGTATCTAAAACATTTATATTAAAAAATATTTCGTCGAAATTGTCGCTTTCATCATACACTCTTAAACTAATTTGATTGTTTCCACTTGATATATAACTTCCAGAGTTGGGAGATTGAACAATAATGAGGTTAGCTTCGGGAGTAATATCATCACTTGCAGTAACATCTCCCCGATAATCGGGTACCATTGCGTTACAATTATTATCTGCATATAAATCGACATCATTGTGAGTTGAACTAATTACAGGTGCATTTTCATCGGGAATTATTGAGTTAAGATAGTCTGATAAGTATGTGCTTAAATCAACTTCGTGGATTTTTGGTGCTATTGTTATAAATGATTGCGATAGTTTTTCATTACTTGCATAATAGGTAAGACCATCCTTGGTTGTAACCCCCTCAACCTGATGAAGAGAACTTGAAAAAGAAATTTTTCGTTTATTACCACTAAAAAAGTCGTTGCCATTAAAATCATACAATAGATAAAAAAATGGTTGCATTAGACTTGAGTAACCACATAAAACCACACATCGTTTTGCTCTGTTAAAAACTGCTCCAGTAATTAAACCATTCACATTAAATTCATTTTTATAATGTGCTATATGTTCTCCTGGGTACTTTGATAGAGAGTAAACTGCTGTTTTTTTACTTACCCATTGTTTTGTGAAAAGATATATACTGTCGGTTGAAACTATAAAAGCTTCGCAATCAAAATCTGTTTTATTTGCCTCAGTAGCTTCAAAATTAGTTTGATTTGAATAAACAAAACTAATAGTGTCAATTATAGGAGTACCATCAAGTAAACTTTGTTTTTCTATTCTTAATATTTGTAAATTTGTGCGGTTACCCGATACATTATTTCCAAAATCTCCGATGTAGATATAATTACTGTCTTGCGAAATTTCTTCCTGATCTATATTTTGAGTGCCAGTTAATTCATAGGTATTGTAATTTTCGACATTCTCAAAATCAAACGAGTATAAGTTAATATCAGTATCATCGTTGTGCGTCCAAATACTGTTGTTCCAATAAATTAAGCCAGAGGTCTCCTCTATAATTTCTGGAAGCTCGTGTGAAACTGCGGCAGAAACCGTACTAGTGCCATAAGTACATGAGCCATCGTTTATTGTTGCTTCTGTGTTATAATTAGTTGCAAGGGGGTCGGTACAACCCGATACTTGTGCATTAGCAAACAAGCATACTGTAATAAATAAGATTAAAAATAAACTTTTCATTTCTGATATTTAAATATTTGTTATAAAGATAATTTGTAGTAATGTAATTAAAGTTAAATTTGTTGTAAAAGTATAAAAATTTTCTTATTTATTAAGAAAAACATGGTTTTTTATTCCAAAAAAAATAATTTTGTTATTTTACAACTATTTACTAAAAAAAACGTTTATTTTATAAATTACCTAATATTGACTTAAAAAGTTTGCTCTATGAAAAATTATTTGATAATATTTATGTTAGTATTTTCATATTCTCTTGCAGCACAAGAAAACACTCTTGCACCGATACAGCCTATAGACGATACAACATATATTGATACGCTAAACAAAAATCTTGTGGGTCTTAATGTTTTTCCAGCACTTGGATTATTTGGTAGTGGTCGAATGCCAACTTCTAAAATTTCACTTCAATACAAGCACATGTATTCTAGAATGAATATTAGAGCAAGTCTTAATTTTATAAATTATTACAGAAAAAATGATTTTGTAGATATATGGGGTATGGATTCCCAACAGGTTATAAATGATAGTGATACTACTATAGTAGATTCTTTAATTATGCGCCAGTTTTATAATAATTTATACACTTATGATATTAGGTTTGGTGCTGAAGCATCGTTCTCTGGGCGAAACTATAGCTTTTATGTTGGAGGAGGTTTAATTGGTGGTTATCACTTTGTTGGAGAGTATTATTATCATTATAACATCCCGTATAATGGATACCCAGTTAATTTTGTAAGCGTTTCTCCTTATAACCCCGAAGTTAAGGGGTACAGAGAAATTGATTATTTGAAAGTTGGTGCTGATATTACTATTGGTGTGGATATTAATATATCGCCAAATTGTGTTGTGTCGGTGCAATATGCCCCAGAGATTGTATTTTATAAAAGCATGAAAGAAAGTTTGTTAGACCCTGATAAATATTATGTTTCAGAAGTTAATAATGAGCTTGTTTTTGTTCCTGATTATATTGATTTGATTGTAAGTATAAGATTTTAAGCTATTTATAAAATGTTTTTTAACTCTTCGAGGCTTTTTATTTCAAAACTTGAGTTAAAAATTGTTTTTTTATTATTCGGATTGAACCAGATGGTATCTATCCCTACTGCCGATGCTCCTTTAATATCTACTTCGATGTCATCCCCAATAACAATAGAATTAGAAGTGTTGGCTCCGGTTTTTAATAACGAGTAATTAAAAAACTTGGTATTAGGCTTATTGCAGCCCACTTCTTCTGACGTAAATATAGAATTAAAGTATTTTTTTATTCCACAATTCTCGAGTTTATTGTATTGAACATCTGTAAATCCATTTGTTATGATATGCAACTTGTATTTTTTTTGCAAATATTCGAGTGTTGGGATAGCATTTGGTAACATTTGGGTTTTTGTTGGGCTTATGCTTATATAATCCTTGCTCATGCTTTTTGATAAACTCTCGTTAATATTGCCAAAATATTTATTTGTAAGATAAAATCTTTGCCAACTTAATTCGTCTTTAGTGATTTTATTGTCTCGATAATCTCTCCATAAGTTGTCGTTTATTTCTCGATATATTTTATGAAAATCATTAAATGTAGAATACCTGATTAACTTGTGTTTTGTGAAAATTTCTTGAATAGTTTCGAGAGAGTTGGCATCGAAATCCCATATCGTCCTGTCTAAATCAAAAAATATATGTTTGTATTTCATTGTTTAAAAAATGTAAGTGTTAAATAAATTTTAGCTTGCAAATTTAAATATCATAAGCTAAAATAAAATGATATTAGTTTGATAATAGTATTTAGAGATAAAATTTTTGTCATTTGTGCACATTAAAAGTATTTAAACAATATTGTGATGTCAATAATACTTATTGCCAATCTAATAACAATTTTACCTTGTTTGTAAACAATTATACAATATATTTGTTTCTTAAGATTATGAAAACATTTAAGCAAAAATTGGTCTTTAGAATTGCTCTCACAATATTTGGATTAGTAGGAGGCTTATTATATTGGCACTATGTTGGATGTGCCTCAGGAACTTGCCCAATTCAGTCAAAATGGTATCTATCAGGGCTTTATGGTGCTGTAATAGGATATCTAATTAGTGGATTATTTATTAAAGACAAATCAAAAAAAGAAGTTAAATCAGACACAGAATAATTAAAATTAAAACGATGAAGAAAATAGTTTATGGAATAATTTTGTTGGCATTTATTACTACAGTAACTCTTAGCTGTAATAATAGTGGAGTGGAAAAAGAAAAATCTACAGTAGAAAATAATGAGGAAAGTTTCGATGATATAATCAACGGAGATGTTCCTGTTATTGTTGATTTTTATGCCGATTGGTGTAAACCGTGCAAAATTCAAGGTCCAATTATTGACGAAATTCAAGTAGAGCTTGGCGAACAAGTTCGTGTAATAAAAGTAGATGTTGATAATGAAGATCAGTTGGCAAACAAATATAATATTAAAAGCATTCCGACAATTATGATTTTTAAAAATGGGAAAATGATTTGGGACGCAGTTGGAGTTCAGCAAAAAGAGACTCTTAAAAAAGTAGTATTAGACGCAAAATAGACATTTAGTTCTTTCAAACACAAGGCTTTATTCACAAAAAACTATTATTTTAGTGGTGTTTATGAGCTTGTCGAAGTAAGCTCGTAAACTCGGTTCTTGCAAAGACTAATTAAATCTATAAGCTGCTTTTCGCATCTCTTGTACGCTTTTAAAAGGTTTTGCTGGTTTCAAATATTGTCCCATAAACTCATAAATCGTAAAACGAATATCGGTGGCTTCTTTGCTGTCTATTCGATCAAAGCCATGTCCACCTGATTTATTTTGGAAAATCTTATATTTAAAATCTTTGTTGTGTTTCTTTAATGTCTCAATCATTAATTCCACTTCTTCTACATAAACATCATTGTCGTTAGTATTTGTGTAAATCATTAAAGGTTTTTGCAAGTTCTTAGCATAGGTTGTGGGAGAACGCCGCTTGTACTCTTCAGGATTTTCTTTAATAGACTCTCCAATATGATAAGGTGCTGTAAAATACTCTGAATAATCTTTTTTGTGCGAAGCTAATCTGTTTTCCAAATCGCTAACTGGAACACCGGCAAAAGCACATTGGTACATATCAGAATGATGTAAGATTTGCATTAATGCAATCATGCCACCATGACTCCAACCCATTACCCCAACTCGATTTTTATCAACAATGTTATAGTTTTCTATCATATAATTTCTGCTTTCTAACACATCATCATTTTCTCTCCCTCCGTAGTCAATGTTTTCGTACGTTTTTTGTCCGTATCCGGTGCTGCCTCTATATTCTGCAGAAACAACAATATACTCTTGTGCCATTAGTTCACGTATAATATGTGTGTGATAAGTAGAGAAATTAGAATGGATTCCACTATGCGGAAGCACAATTAGGGGGTATTTCTTATTGGTCTTAACTGTTTTAGGGATAAACACGTAAGAATAAAACTGAAGTTTGTTGTCTGCAAATTTATCTTCGGTATCTTTTGGTTTCCACCTAGCACTACTTGTAAGACGCACTTTGTCAATGTGTGCAATATCACCAACACGATGAAACCAAGTAATGTCATCAATGCTTTTTTCCAATATATCAAATCGATGTTGGTAATCTTTAAGCTCTTCTTTAAGCTCTTCTATTTCTTTTTGGAGTATGGTATCTGCTTGAGCAAAAGAGCTTAAAGTAACAATTAAAAAAATAACAGATACGACAAATGCTTTAACAACAAAGTCTTGCATAATTGATTTGTTTTAATGGTTTAAAACAAAAATAGCTAATATTTTTTACATTGCAAAAAATGGAATCGTTCTATTCAGAAACCACAATTTTCCTATAGATTCTTTTATCAAGGATGATTGCCTCTATAAAATAGATTCCAGAGTTTAATTTACTAATATCAATGTCGTACTCTAGCTGTGAATTACGGTTTTCATAAACTAATTTACCAGCAACATCCATAACTATCACTTTCTGAATATTATTTCCTTCAATTTTGAACCTACCATTATTAGGATTTGGGTAAACTCTAATTTCGGAGTGAAGTTCGTCAATTATTTTAACATCTATTTCGGTGATAAAGTTCCAAACTTCTGACCAATCACTTTCAATGGTTTCATAAAGGGCTTTAACATGCCAAAAGTATTGTGTGTCGGGTGTTAAATCTGATATCCCTATGTTAGTGTTTAGAACATTATCCGTTTCAATAATATCCGAGAAGTTTTCATCTAAACTAAGTTCATAAGTGTAGGTTGATGCATTTGATACTACTTCCCAGTCTAATGTAATGAAATCAAAATTGAGATTTACACTATTATTTACAGGCGATGTTAAAACTGGCGTATCAAGATTATCTATTATAGTTTTGAATGACCAGGTTTCCGACCAATCACTCTCAAGTGTACTATTAGTGGCTTTAATTCTCCAAAAATATTCTGTGTCGGGTAGTAGTCCTGTAATATTAAACACTGATGTTGGGACTATATCTGTAATAACATTAGCAACAAAATTAACGTCTGTAGAATACTCATATATGTATGCAGATGCTCCTGAAACATTCTCCCAATCAATAGTAACTAAGTTAAAGTCTAAGTCAATACTGTTATCTGCCGGCGAAGTTAATATTGGAGTATTAAGTGAAAGAGCCGCAGTAGTAAAGTTCCAAACTTCCGACCAATCAGACTCAACTTCACTATCGGTAGATTTCACTCTCCAAAAATATTGGGTTTGGTATGCAAGTCCGATTATTTCTTTTTCGGTTTCTGCTATCATTTGTGTAACAACGCCACTTATAAAGGTTTCATCTTCGGTAATTTCATAAATATATCCTGATGCTCCAAATACACTGTTCCAATCAATAAGTACATTATCGGGATTAATATTATCTGAATTATTTATTGGAGAAACTAATACAGGAGGAGTGAGGTTGGCACTTTCTGTTTGAAATTCCCAGATTTGCGACCATGGTGAGTAACCGTTTGCATTTGCTCCTCTGACTCGCCAGTAATATGTTGTATGAGGATACAATCCTGAAAAAGTGCCAGAAAGCATTGATGTAACAAAGGAATGGATTCCAGTTTCGAAATTATCATCTGCACTATATTGATATTGATATGTATCTGCTCCTGTGCTTGCATTCCATTGCACGCTTGTAGAAGTATATGGAATATTCACAGATTCGTCTGCTGGGCTTAGTAAAATTGGAGCATCAGTTAATTCGTAAGCTGTAGTAAAGCTCCAAATATTTGACCAACCAGAGGTGTCAACTGCATTTCGTGTGGCAGCACGCCAGTAATATGTTGTGCCATATAATAAACCTGAGGCGTTTACTTGTGATACACCAGCATTAGATTCAAGTAATTGATAAATATCAGAATTGAAATTTTGCGAAGTATCAATCTCACAAAAATACCCCAAATTTCCCACTGAGCTGCCATAATCTAATAATGGTGCTATCGAAATATTAGTTGCCCCATTTGATGGTGATGTCAGATTTATGCTGTTGTGCGTGGTAAATGTTCGTATTTCACTCCATCCTGACGTATCGGCTGCATGTCTGCCTCTGACCCGCCAGAAGTAAGTTGTATTGTAATGTAAATTGGAAACATAGAAATATGTGTTTGTTGTAATACCATTTTGGTTTAAGCCAGAGTTCAAGTTTACACTTGTGTCAATTTCCCACTCATATTCTGAACAGCCCGTTAACGTAGCCCAGTCGAGTTCCAGATACACATTTTGATTTATTGCACCATCACTTGGCGAAACAAGAATAATAGTATCTTTAGTTGTAAAATTTCTTATTTCAGACCAAACAGAAGTGTCGTTTATGTTGCTGGCTCTTACTCTCCAGTAATATTTTTGTCCAAATAAAAGCTGGGAATGGTAAAAATAACTATTTGTTGTTTCATTTATTCTTAACTCGGTAGAATTAAAGAAATCTGAAGTATCAAGCTCAACTTGATATTTTTCGGAGCCAAATAATGATGCCCAATCAAGTTCAAGATGAACGTTCTGATTTATAGCCTCGTTAGCTGGCGAGCTTAGATATATTGTGTCTGTTGTTGTGAAACT
>JAQUBO010000157.1 GCA_028686735.1 Bacteroidales bacterium | reverse complement strand
TGCTGGAAATACGAGAAAGGAAATTGAAGAGAAGACAGGAAAGAGTGTGATTTCACCGTTAAACGCAAAAGAACTTGGGCAGAATTCAGAAGATGAAAATAAAGAATTGGAATAATAAACAACGAAATGCTAATCGAGTAAACCGCCGATAGGCAAAATGCCTAGCAGAAAGCCTCTCACACAACCGTACACTTCGACTTTCACGCAGTATAACCCGCATTATTCACCGCTTTTTTTAAAATATGTAAGTAAATGTCAGATTGTCAAACACTTATATTGGTTATCAAAAGTCATTAATGCACCCAAATTTTGGTACTGCTTGCGATTGTCTTTGTGCATCTACTGCGTTGCTAACTTATTGAACCTTTAGCTCACGACCAAAGGGAGTAAATACATTTGTATAACTGCAAAGTTAGGCGCCTTACTTCGATAAACTCAGCACAGGTGTATCTACACAAAGCTAATCGCATGAACGGCGAAGCCCTCACGAAGTAATAATGCGGGATAAACCAAGCGAAGCACATATACGACGGTTCTATAGATTATACCAATATATGTTTGTTTTTTGCAAGTTTTACTTTAATCTCATTTGTTGGTATTTACTTTTCATATAAGAGAGGAAAAGTGGTGAAAAGTTGAATTATATTCGATAAAAATTAGCTTAAAAGCACAAAAAACCTGATGAGAACAGTTAAAAACCATATAAAATAAAAAACCCTCTTTTAAATGTGTTTTACTTAATAATGTTTTATATATTTGTTGAATGATTAAGTAAAAGTGAAAACCATACATATATTCCCTATTTAGGTTTTGTTATATGATTTATATATATATACAACAACGTTGTATGCAAGCAGAAGAAACCGTACAGAGTAAAACTAATTAAATAGAAGTCATGGATAGAATTAAAAAGATTTTTCAAAGTATAAGTATCGCAAATTTCGTCAACTATTACGATACTTTTGATAAGTACAAAGACTCGAAAAGTAATCAAGAAATTATAGAAGAGTTTAAGAGAAAAGGCGAAGATTGGACCGATAAGTCATGCACATCAAGAGCTCAAAAAGGGAAAAAAATATTCAACGAGGATTTACAACTTGATGCACTTAGATACATAATTAATAGTGCGAATAAAGTGCCACAGGAAATTAGACAAAAAGCACAGGAGCTATACTCTTCAAATCAAACATTTGATTTAGACCCAAATGTTTTTTCATCAAATGCAGAACCATATACAATCGACAAACTACTTCTTGATGCAGAACTAAGAATGGTCGAGAAACAAAAGTTGATAAGTCAAGAGGAGAAAAAAGCATTAGTAAAGATACGATTAGGACAAAGCTATTACAGAAATGAACTTATTGATTTATGGGGTAGTTGTTCAGTAACAGGTTGTAAAAATACAAGTGTGCTGATAGCATCTCATATTAAAGCATATAGAGACTGCAAGGAACAAGAGCATTTCGATAAATTTAATGGATTACTATTGAGTCCTTGTTATGATAAACTTTTTGATTTGTACTTAATTTCATTTGCGGAGACAGGAGAAATAATGGTTTCCGAAACTTTATCAGATGAAGACCTTAATGCCCTGAAAATATCACGGACTGATAAATTGATAAAAATTTTCCCTGAAAATCAAAAATACTTAGAGTACCATCGGACAGAATTTATAAAAAATCAGGAAAATGAGTAAGAGCAAATTCATAGAAAATATCTGGATAACATTTACTTACAATTCAATGTTTTGTGTTGGGAAAACAATAATATCTGAAGGAGTAAAAATGGTTGCATCTGTTGCAGACAATGGAGACTTAAATTATGTTCTTTTTGAGAAAATAGACAATGTAAAACAGTTGAAATTACTGAAAGATGTTAAGTTTAATGATTATAAAAACGATAAACGAAATATTGATTTTGATACAAACTCAAACTAATAGAATGCAAGCGTACAACAATGTGTTTAATTCATAAGGGTTTCAGAGGTTTTCGAGCGGTATCAACCGCATCAATTTGTGGTGGCAACTTGACAGGTTTGAAGCCCGAAATCCCTTACGAAATCATACACTAAACGTTACAAACATGTGGAAAAAGCCGACGCAATAGCCAATTACATTGCACAAATGAAAATATTTTAATTTAAGTTTCTGTTTTGTCTAATAGAAATTTGTATTTTTGTAAAAAGAAAAAAAATGGACATATATTCTAAGAAATATCAACTAATGGAGTGGATTATGAATTTGCGTGACACTCAAATGATTGACAAACTTTTAAGTATTGCTGAAAAGTTTGATTGGTGGTCTGAAATTAGCCAAGAAGAGCGGGACTCAATTGAAAGAGGAATGAAAGACATTTCAAAAAACAATGTTATTAATCACTCTGATGTCATGAAGCAATATGAAAAATATATCTAATGTACTTTAGACAGAAGAAGCCAATAAGAATTTAAGTATCATTATCAAATATTTGGAAGATAATTGGACAAAAAGAGAAATTGAAAGATTTCTAAAAAAAGATCAACAAACAAATTTCAATTATACAATCACAACCAAATTCATTCCCTAAAGCCAACGATTACAACGTCCGTAGATCAGTAGTAACAAAACAAACAACTATTTACTACAATATCATACAAGACACTCTACATATAGTTTCAATATTTGATAACAGACAAAATCCTAAGAAACTTAAAATCTAACTTGAGAGGCAACAACCACCAGTTTGTAACAACAGTTATATACCATGCAGAGTTTCGTGCGGGTAATACTGGGAGTCGCATTTCCGTTCCACCGCCAATCAGCCAGCGTTCGACTGAGCTCACGCCGAAGTCTGGCTGATGGCTTATATGAAAAATAATTTAAAATCAAAATAACAAAATTCGGCTCACAGCTTATACTCAAGTGGATTCACTACTCCTTTTCCGCAAGAAACATAGCTGCATCACGTTATAGTTCATACAAAAACCCACCCGCATTTGGCACATTTAAAAGCTCAAACTCACAGGCAAATCCTTCAGCTTTCAAAAGAGCCAAATTTTTGCAATTGAGTCCAAAATTGATTACTTTTGTATTATGACTAAGCTAAAAGAAAATTGCAAATTACCTTCTGAATTCGCTGAATTCATTGGTCATAAATATGCTATCTCCACTTCGGATAAGCATAAAAAAGATATTGGGCAGTTTTTTACATCAAAACAAATTGCTCATTTCATGGCAAATATGGCGGATCCAAAATCAAGAAGAATTTCTATTCTTGACCCTGGTTGTGGAACAGCTATTCTTTCTTGTTCATTAATTGAAACATTGGCAACAAAATGTGATTTAAATGAAATTGATTTAACTCTTTATGAAACTGATTTAGAAATTATTAGTGAAACTAAAAAGGTAATTGATTTCTTAGTTTCATGGCTAACTATAAAAAATATTAAATTAAATTTCAGAATTAATCAATTTGATTTTGTTCTTGACAATTCAGATGCTTTTACTCAAAACTCATTGTTTAAAAATGTGAAATCAAAAGAGTATGACTATATTATCTCTAATCCACCTTACTTTAAAATTTCAAAATCAGATAAAAGAGCATCTTTAGCAAAAGTATTAGTATATGGACAACCTAATATTTATTCTATTTTCTTAGGATTATCAGCAAAATTACTTAAATCTGATGGCGAATTAATATTCATTACACCAAGAAGTTTTGCAGCTGGAAATTATTTTAAAGCTTTTAGACATTCATTTTTCAATGATGTTAGCATTTCAAATATTCACATCTTTGAATCTCGGAACAAAATGTTCAAAAATGATAATGTTTTACAAGAAAACATTATCCTGAGAGCTACTAAACAAGAAAATAAGAAAATAAAAATAACAGTATCAGAATGTGATCTAGGGTTAAACAATCCTTCTGAGTCGTCATTTAAAGCAGAAACTTTAATCGATTTTAAATCAAAAGATAAGATACTGTTTATTCCTTCAAATAAAAAAGAAGTTAATACTATTGAAATATTTAAACAATGGAAAAATTATTTAAACGATTATAATATTCAAATCTCTACAGGTCCAGTTGTTGCATTCCGATGTACTGATTTCCTAAAAACAGAAGGAGCATTAAATGAAACTCTTTCTCCACTTATATGGTTACACAATATTAAAGAGATGCAGTTAAATTATCCGCTTCAAAAAGGTAACAAACCAAGTTATATTTTAAATGTTGAAAATTCCAGAAAAGTACTAATAAAAAATAAAAATTACGTTTTATTACGACGTTTCAGTTCCAAAGATGATAAAAGTAGATTGGTCTGTTGTCCATATTTTTCTTATAATTTAAAAACAGAAATGATAGGAATAGAAAATCATATAAATTTTATTCATAGACCAAAAGGAGATTTATCAGAAAACGAAACATGGGGTATTTCGGCACTTTTTAGCAGTAGTTTATTTGACACTTATTTCAGAACATTTAATGGGAATACTCAAGTAGGAGCTTCCGAGTTAAAACAGATTAAAATGCCTCCTCTTGCCGATATTGTTTTAATAGGTAGCAAAGTGAAAGAATTTATAAGACCTGAAAAACAGGTTATTGATAGAATTATTAATGAAATCCTTTTTGAGAAAATATATGACAAAAATACAAGAAGCACAGTTAATTTTGAAAGAGTTGGGATTGCCCGATGCTCAGCAAAATGAAATCTCAGGTTATACATTACTTGCTTTATGCAGCATAAAAGAAAAAGACAAATGGGCTAAAGCTACAAAGCAAAGTAAGGGAGTTTCAAAAGGAATTATGAGTTTTATTTCTTTAAACTACCAAAAAGAATATGCACCAAACACACGTGAAACTCTGAGAAGGCAAGTTCTTCATCAGTTTATTCAAGCAGGCATTGTTGATTACAATCCAGATATTCCTGATTTGCCAGTTAATAGTCCAAGAGCACATTATGCCATATCTGAATTAGCATTAGAAACAATAAAATTATTTCGCACACGAAAATGGAAAGAAGCTATTAAGGCTTTTAAAGCACAAATAGGTGGCTTAAAGGACAGATACAGCAAAGACAGAGAAATGTCAAGAGTTCCTTTGAAATTGGCAAACGGAGAAATCCTAATGTTGTCACCAGGGAAACACAATGAAGTTCAGGCTGCTATTGTTGAGGAATTTGCTTCTAGATTTGCCCAAGGCTCGATTTTGCTATATGTTGGCGATACCGAAAAGAAAAACCTACACGTTCAAAAAGAAAAACTTGAACAAATCGGGATTCCAATAACTGAACACAGTAAATTGCCTGACGTTGTTATTTATGATGAAGCAAAAAACTGGTTATATTTGATTGAAGCAGTAACTTCTCATGGTCCGATGTCTCCAAAAAGAATTCTTGAATTAGAAGATTTTCTGAGAAATTGTAGCGCTGGTAAAATATTTATTACAGCATTTCTTGATTTTGCAGAGTTTAAAAAACACACAAATGATATCGCTTGGGACACGGAAGTTTGGATAATGGATTTTCCAGAACATATGATTCATTTTAATGGTGATAGATTTTTAGGACCGAGATAATATTTCTCCTAATGCATCCATACACATTGTCAAGTCGCACAAACTAACTCACAAACCAAAACTTGCCAAAGAGTATGTATTTACAAACGCTGACAAACTCAAACGAAGAAGAAGTGCGATTGCTAACAACCCCATGTGTCATGTGGAAATTTACCTGTAAACATTCGTGCAGAACACTTCAGAACTTCTCCTAATATGAGTACAATAATGGGCTCAGTTCCAAAAACAGCCTATGGGCAAGCATCAGGAACTGCTGCAACAATGAGAGTGCTTGGTCAAATTATAAGCATGACTATTGTAAGCCTGTTTTTTGCAGCTTTATTTGGTAAAACAATAATGGAATATGTAGAAAAAAATGTTTTTATTAAAGCTGTAAACTGGGCATTTGCAAGTTTTGCTTTAATCTCATTTGTTGGTATTTACTTTTCATATAAGAGAAGGGAAGTGGTGAGAAGTTGAATTACATTCGATAAAAATTAGCTTAAAAGCACAAAACACCTGATGAAAACAGTTAAAAACCATATAAAAAGAAAAAAACCTCTTTTAATGTGTTTTGCTTAATAATGTTTTATATATTTGCTGAATGATTAAGTAAAAGTGAAAACCATACATATATGCCCATTTTGGGTTTTGTTATATGACTTTTATATATATACAACAACGTTAGCGTTCATTGGAAAGCTACGCAATTATAATCAAAGATTTTCAAAATAGAGTTATTATAACAACTTAGTTACTTAATTTTAGTGAATTTTTATAAAAACAAATAACCATGAAAAATAGGAGGAATTAAAAAATGATTAAACTATTTAAAATTTTAGCAATATTGCTGGTTGTAGTGGAAACATACGCTCAAGCACCAGAGAAAATGAGTTATCAAGCAGTAATTCGAGATACAAATAATGATTTAATTTCTAACCAATCTATTGGTATGGAGATAAGCATTTTGCAAGGGACAACTTCTGGCACAGTTGTATATACTGAAACACATACAGCTATTACGAACACAAATGGATTAGTTTCTGTTGAAATTGGCACAGGTACTTCCAGTGATGACTTTTCTACGATTGATTGGGCAAATGGGCCGTATTTTATTAAAACGGAATCAGATATTACTGGAGGTGAAGATTATACTATTACTTCTACAAGTCAACTTTTAAGTGTTCCATATGCTTTACATGCCAAAACTGCAGAATGTATTACAAATAATGTTTACGATTTTTATCTAGGACAAGACACTTTAGGTGGAATAGTGTTTTATATTAGCTTAGACCAAAATGGCATTCAACATGGTTTAATTGTATCCAAAACAGAAACTACTTTGACCTGGCAGAACACAATTGTTTTTGTTGATGCAACACGTACAGAAGATGGTAGTTATAATACAGAACAAATGGCAGATAGTCCAGCAAAAGATTGGGTAACGGGTTTAGGTGATGGATGGTATTTGCCTTCTATAGATGAGTTAAGTATACTTTGGCACAGCAGAGGGGTCGTAAACAAAACTGCAAGAGAAATAGGCTCAACCCTTTTGTCAAGTACAGAAGTATATTGGAGTAGCACAGAACGTAATGCAGCAAGAGCGTTAGCTTTTATCTTTGACTATGGATATTCTGGGGATTATGGAGACAAAACATAAGCGAAAAATATACGAGGAATTCGATCATTTTTAAAATATAATATAAAAAAACTAATCTTCTAGTAATAACCAACGAAACGCTAACAACACCTATGTGTAATGCGGACAGCGTGGGTACTTGGAAGTGAACCGCTTTTCCGTTCGCCGCCAAATTTTTTAATTTGGCTTTTAGCTAAGAAATTTAAAAACAAAATTCAAAAATTTGGCTCCGTGCGTATTTGATAATGATATTACTATTTCTTTTCCGCACTCCACATAGCTGCAACCGTTATGGCAAGTTAAAAAAACAAGAGACGGTCTGCGAAAGCCAACGGGCTGACCACCAAATGTGACAGAAAAGAAAAATAAATAAGTGGAGACCAGAACCCACTATAATAAACGGGGCGGATTCTGAAAAGCCTTATGAGTAGGAGAATTAAATTTTAACTAACATGAAAAAAGTAATTATGATTTTCGGAGCTGTCTTATTCAGCGCACTTTTAATGACTAGTTGTGTAAGCACCAACAGAGGTTTTCAATCGAGCCCAGTTCTTTCAAGAAATGTAGAGCTTGACCCAATTAAAGCGGACATTAAAGTTGATGAAAAAACAAAGATAAAAGGGGAAAGTACCTCTTCATATTTTTTGAGTTTTCGAATTAGTGGTGACAATACTGTTGCAGATGGTATTAATTATAGTACGGACGCATCAGCAAGTCCATTTTCTAAATTAAATCCGTTAAAACTGGCACAAGCAGGCAGGTTAAATAAGGTTCGTGGTGCTGCGGCTTATAAAGCACTCAATACTGGAGATTATGATGTTTTAGTTCATCCAACCTATACTACAACAGTTGAAAACTATCTAATATTTAAAAAATATATTGTAAAAGTTGAGGGTTACGGAGCTAAATATGAAAACTTTAGAACTGAAAGACAGAAAATCGTAATCTTAGAAGATGGAACAGAGTTAATACTTCAAGACGATTAAAACCAACCCATAACAGCATCTAAGAAAACATGGGGCGGTAAGTAGTTTCTGCTAGCTTCGTTCTTCGTGACTAAATTAGTCACGACCGGGCAAGTAAGAACTTCGAAAAGCCCCACGTTTCTTAGCCGCAAACCGTTATCGTTTATTGTAAAAAAAACTTCTGCCTCAAATAAACATTGCTAAAATGATTTTTTATCTTTGTTAAATAAATATTGTAAAATTCATGTCAAAAGAAACTGCAATCAAATTATTTAATAAGACTCAAATTCGTACCCTCTGGGATAACGACCAAGAAAAATGGTTTTTTTCAATAGTAGATATAATTGGGATATTAACAGAAAGTGCTAATCCAAGAAAATACTGGAGTGTCCTAAAAACTAGATTAAAAAAGGAAGGTAGCGAGT
>JAQUBO010000156.1 GCA_028686735.1 Bacteroidales bacterium | reverse complement strand
ACTTATTAACTTACTTGATAGAATAAATGATGCCGAAAGCGAAGAGTTTCATAAGAATCTTGTTATTGACTTTTTGAAAAAGACTTATTACGACCCTAATTTTTTTGTAAATACAAAAGGACGTAATGATTTGGTAATTCATAATGCCGATAACGCAAAAAGTTCGGTTGGCGTTATTTTAGAAGCTAAAAAACTTACCAATAGAGCTGAAATGGTAAAACCATTCGCTATTGACGATACACCACAACAAAAGCTTGATAAACTTAATGTTAAAGCATTTCAAGAATTGGTACTTTATTATTTGCGAGAGCGAATTACTCTCAAAAACTTAGAAGTTAAGCATTTAGTCATTACTAATATCAATGAGTGGTTTATTTTTGATGCAAATACTTTTGACCGACTTTTTGCACAAAATAAAAATTTAGTAAAACAATTTAACGATTTTGAAGCTGGACGTTTGGCAGGAATTAAAACCGAGTTTTTTTATAAGGAAATTGCAGAACCCTTTATTGCTTATATCAATACCGAAATTGAGTTTACTTATTTTAATCTGCAAGATTACCAAAAACCACTTAGAAATGAAGATAAAATAGATGATAATAAACTAATTGCACTTTTTAAATTGCTATCGCCAGAACATCTTTTGAAACTTCCATTTGTAAATGATAGCAACACACTCGACAAACGCTTTTATAGTGAGATGCTGCATATTTTAGGTTTAACAGAAACCAAAGAAGGCGGCAAAAAACTAATTGGACGAAATAAAGAAGGCGAACGAAATACAGGAAGCATTTTAGAAGATGCTATAATTCAGTTAGATAGCTTAGATAAAACTAGCCGACTAAATAATCCCAACCAATTTGGAAAAACCTATCAAGAAAGACTTTTTAATGTTGCTTTGGAGCTTTCTATTACTTGGTTAAATAGGATTTTGTTTTTAAAACTCTTAGAAGCACAACTTTTTACATATCATAAAGAAGATGAATCTTATGCCTTCCTGAATTTTGATAAAATCAAATCTTATGATGATTTGAATACTTTGTTTTTTCAGGTATTAGCCAAAAAATTTGATGATAGAAATCCAGATGTAAAACAAATTTTTGAGAAAGTTCCTTATCTTAATTCTTCGCTTTTTGAACCAACTGAAATTGAGCAAGTTACTCTCTTTATTAGCAATCTTAGAGATGATAAACCAATTCCTATTATCGCATCTACGGTTTTGAAAGATGAGCATGGCAAAAAGAAAACAGGGAGCTTAACTACACTTGAGTATTTATTTGAGTTTTTGAATTCTTACGATTTTAGTAGCGAAGGTTCAGAAAAAATTCAAGAGCAAAATAAAACGCTTATTAATGCATCGGTTCTTGGGCTAATTTTTGAGAAGATAAACGGCTATAAAGATGGTTCGTTTTTTACTCCAGGTTTCATAACTATGTATATGTGCCGTGAGACCATTCGCAAAGCAATAGTTCAGAAATTTAACGAAACAAAAAATTGGAATTGCAAAGATATTAACGCAATATATGATAAAATTGAAGACCGAAACGAAGCCAACGAAATTGTAAATAATCTTAAAATTTGTGATCCAGCAGTAGGCTCAGGGCATTTTTTAGTTTCGGCACTTAATGAAATTATTACAGTAAAAAACGATTTAAAAATTCTGCAAGACCGCCACGGAAGACGCTTAAAAGAATATCAGGTAGAAGTGGTAAATGATGAACTAATAATTACAGATGAAAATGGCGAATTATTTGAGTATAATCCAAATAGTAAAGAAAGCCAACGAGTGCAAGAAGCTTTATTTCACGAAAAGCAAACAATTATTGAGAACTGTTTATTCGGTGTGGATATTAACCCAAACTCAGTAAAAATTTGTCGTTTACGATTGTGGATAGAACTGCTAAAAAATGCTTATTATAAAAATACTACCGAATTAGAAACGCTTCCGAATATTGATATTAATATAAAATGTGGAAATTCTTTGGTAAGTCGTTTTGATATTGATTCAGACTTAAAAAAGGCACTTAAAAAAAGTAAATGGACAATCGACAGTTACCGAATAGCAGTAGCGACATATCGAAATGCTCAAAACAAAGAGCAAAAACGAGAAATGGAACATCTAATTACCGATATTAAATCAGATTTTAGAAGCGAAATTTCTTTAAACGATCCAAAATTAAAACGCTTAAATAAATTATCGGGCGAGCTTTTTAGTCTTACACAACAACAAAGCCTTTTCGAAATGTCAAAAAAAGAAAAAGCAGCCTGGAACAAAAAAGTAGAAAACCTTACCAAACAAACAAAAAAAATAGAAGCCGAAATTGAAGAAATAAAAAATAATAAAATTTACGAAAATGCTTTTGAATGGCGATTCGAATTCCCCGAAATACTAAACGATGATGGCGATTTTGTGGGATTTGATGTGGTGATTGGAAATCCACCGTATATTAAAGAATACGAAGGAAAAGAAATCTTTGATGGATTAAGAAATAACGAAATATATCAAGGAAAAATGGATATTTGGTATATGTTTGGTTCTGATGGGATTAAACTTTTAAAGAAAAATGGGTATTTGAATTTCATCGCACCAAATAATTGGACAACAAACGCTGGAGCAAGTAAATTTAGAAACTTTACATTAGAAAACGTAAAAATAAAAGAATTAATTGATTTTGCTAGTTTTATGGTGTTTGATACCGCAAGTATTCAAACAATGATAATGCTATTCAAAAAAGAGAAATTAGATAAATACAATTTCTCTTTTAAGAAAATTACTTGTGAAAAGCCTACCTTAGAAGACGCATTAAATTTAATTCATAACATTCAAAATCAAGCTAATGAATTTCTTAAACCCAAAATTATAATTAATAAATATAGAGATAAAAACTTCACATTTAGTAGTAATATCAATGATGTATTGCTTGATAAAATATTTTCTAAAGCAAATTTTAAATTAGATAAAAACGATGAGGTTGCAAATGGAATACATCCACATCATGATTTTGTAAATAAAAAAATAGCATTACAATTAAATAATACTTTTAATGTTGGTGACGGTATTTTTGGTTTAAGTGAAACTGAAAAAAATAATTTGAATTTATCTGATAGGGAATTAGAGTTAATAAAACCATATTTTACATCTGAACAATTTTTTAGATATTATGCTAATAATAAAAATAAATTATGGTTGATTTATACATCTTCAAAATTTAAAAACCCAAATGAAATTTTGCCATATCCAAATATTAAAAAACATTTAGATCAATTTCAAACTGTAATAACATCAGATAATAAACCTTATGGATTACATAGAACAAGAGTTGAAGATTTTTTTGTTGGAGAGAAAATAATTGTTCAGAGAAAATGTCCAAATAAGCCAGTTTTTACTTATACAGATTTTAATTCTTATGTATCAGCAACTTTTTATGTAATTAAAACAAAAAGAGTTAATCAAGTTTATTTAACAGGGTTGTTAAATTCTAAATTGATTGAATTTTGGTTGAGACATAGAGGGAAAATGCAAGGGAATAACTACCAGATTGATAAAGGACCTTTGTTAGATTTACCGTTAATATCACCTGATAATAATTCACAAATTATAATATCAGAATTAGTATCAAAAATCATCGACACAAAAAAACAAGATCCTTCTGCCGACACCACTTCACTTGAATCAGAAATCGACCGTTTAGTTTACGAACTTTACGGTTTAAGCAAAGAAGAGATAGAGATAATTGAGAAATCGTAAGAAAATAAAATTTCAAACCCCTCGAATTTGATGCGTTTAGAAAACAAACTGGATTAAACAGTTTTGAAATAAAAGACAAAAAAGTAAAACGAATAAAATCAACTGAATTTTAGTTGGGAAATTGCTTACTCACTGCTGTTTCGGGTGCAATTTGAGTGTTTTTTTTAATGTTACATAAAATTTATAATAATAACAGATTTCTCTGCGCCAGTTGGCGGTTCGAAATGACTTATGTGTTATGGTATTAGTCGGCGACACGTGAATTGCAAAATTAAGATTGTATACAATTTGTTGCCGGCTTTACTCTCCCACGTTGTTAGGTCATTTTGACCAACGGGAGAAATCTGTTTTTTTTTCGAGCATAATTTGAAACAGATGTGTAAATCCGGGCGAACAGTATCAAAAAAAATGTTTATGCCCGCTGGGCAAAATAAAAACTTTCCTTATGTTTGTTTATTGATGTTAAAGCCCCTTCGACAAAAGCTCAGGGCATCGCCGCTGGGCTATAACCAATATTATTACAAAATACCGCTCCGCTCACTCGAATTTAGCTTTGCTACGATGTGCTAAGCCAGACGAAGTGAGCTCACTATCGCTCGGTTGCAATTTGAGTGTTTTTTTTAATGTTACATAAAATTTATAATAATAACAGATTTCTCTGCGCCAGTTGGCGGTTCGAAATGACCGATATATTATGGTATTAGTCGGCGACACGTGAATTGCAAAATTAAGATTGTATACAATTTGTTGCCGGCTTTACTCTCCCACGTTGTTAGGTCATTTCGACCAACGGGAGAAATCTGTTTTTTTCGAGTGTAATTTGAAACAATAGAACAAACCCGAAACATTTTCAACCCCCCCACCCGGAATAGCGAACAGTTTTCACAATTTAATCCAAACTAGGCATGTAATCATTTGAAATAACCTTCATTTCTATACGTCTATTTTGTTGGTTAGCTGCTTCTTTTTGCTCGGGGGAGAGAGTATTTACAAAATCTTCGGATAAAATTGTTCCTTTTGGTAAAAAAGGGTATCTAAGGTCAGCAGTAGTTATTACTTTCGGCTGTGATTCTCCATAACCTTTTGCAACTAGTCTTCCTTTTGGTATGCCTTTGGATGTAATATAGTCTGTAACAGATTTCGCACGTTTTTGTGATAATTCGATATTTGCTTCGTCAGTTCCAACCATATCGGTATGTGCTGATAATTCTATTACTAAGTATGGATTATTGACCATTATCTTGATAATACTGTCAAGAACAAGCTTTGAAGGTTCTGTTAAATCCCATTTTCCAAATTCAAACTCGATATTTGGTATCTCGAAGGTTTTATTAAATGATTCGAGTGTAATTTCATAATCAAATATTTTGTCAAATTCGAGAGAGTCTGTTGTAAATCTAGATTTTCCATTAAAATAACCATCTTTTGTAACAACAAAAACATAATCAGTTTTTTGTTTTAATTTGAAGTTAAATTTGCCTTCATCTACGCTAAGCGAAGTTGTGTCTCGGAATATTGAGCCATCGCTGCCAAAAAGCATTATTACGCATGAGTCGAGAATTTTTTCTGTGTCAAGGTCTTTTGTAATCCCTGAAAGTGCAAATTTTAAAGGGGGTTTTTCGAAGTAATAGATGTCTTCGCCTTTTGAACCTTTACGATCTGAGGTAAAATATCCTTTATCTTCATTTTTGTAGTAATATATTCCGAAATCATTTCCATTACTGTTAAAAGGAGGTTTCATATTTTCTGATACCCATCTTTCTTTTTCGTTTTTGGTTGCAATAAAGATGTCAAGACCTCCCATTGTAGGGTGTTTTGTTGATGAGTAGAAAAAAGTTGAATCATTCCTTATATATGGGAATAATTCATCATAAGCCGAATTTATAGCTGGTCCCATATTTTTTGGTCTTGTCCAGCCTTCGTCTCCATTTTCGACATACCAGATATCTGCTCCTCCAAATCCACCTTGCATTCTTGCCGAGAAATATATTGTATTCCCGTCTGGAGATACCGCGGGATGTCCTATTGATACGGAGTCGGGTACGAGAGCAAGATTAGAAGGGTTCATCCATTCACCGTCAACTTTTTGAGCTTCGTAAATTTGGCAACCAATCTTTTTGCCTTTTTCTGCGATACATGATGTATAGTAGAATTTGCGACCGTCATCAAAAATGCATGGAGTTCCCTCATCATATATTGTATTTATAGAGTCTAATGGGGTTGGATCTGTCCATTCTTGTTTGCGGTCAAATTTGGTTACATAAATATCAGAAAATTTTTCTCCAGTAATACCACTCGATCTTTTCCCTTTTGACTCATCTCTTGTAGATGCAAAATAAATATGGTCATATCCATCTTTCTCATCAACTGTAGGGCTAAAATCATTTTTTCGAGAATTAATATGCTTAAATTTCTCTATCTTGAATCTTGTAGGCATTTCCATCCACTCTATAGCTAATTGTGCAGACTCAAGCCCTTTTACTGCATTAGAGTCTCCTGGTGCTAATTCAAGTACTTTGGTATAGTACTCTATGGCTTTTTCAAAATTGCTTTCCTGTATTGCAATTTCAGCAAGTTTAATTGTTGAATAAACTTCAAATTCATTAGTTTTAGCACTTCTGCGAAAATTAGATCTTGCTTTTTTATAATTATTGATATTGAAGTAGCATTGTCCAATTTTAAAATACAGTTCGTTTTTTTGTTTTTTATTTGTGATTTTACCTTTTCTAATTAATGAAGTGTATTCTTGAATGGCTCGATAATATTCGCCACCTTCAAAAATCTCATCAGCTTTTTTTAATTTTTTCTCTTGTGCTTGTAATCCTGCTACTAATAGGACGAAAATTAAGCTTAAAAATATGTAAGGTCTATAATTCATTTAATAATATTAATCCCATAAAATCATTCTATAACGATATAGTAAAAGATTTATTACTTAAAAAACGTCAAAATTAATCTTTTCTATGGATTTAGAGTAATAAACTTTAATTTATCGAAGTTTATTAAGATATATTTTTAATTGCCACTTGTAAAATATAGGCTTGACCACACAATACCCGAAACAAATATCCCACTCAGTACTCCTAGTGTAGTGTTTTTAAATATTTTTTTTCTACCAGTAGATTTGTATCCATAAATAAATAAGTTGTCGTGCATTTCTGTTTCGTGTTTTTTACGAATGTATGAATTTGCTGGTCTTACAAAGGCCATTCCTGTGGTATAGATAACTGGGATAATAAGCTTTGTAGTTCCGTTTAGTGGTAAAAACATTGAGCCACAACCGACTAGCACTCCCGATGCAAATGCCCACCAGGGTTTATATTCTTTTAATGCAAATTGTCTTGCCATAACTATCCTTGACATTTCTCCAACATCAAACTCTTCATCTATAAGTTGTTGATAGATTATTGAGTCTTTTCCATTTATATTTATAGAGTAAACATCATTTAGGTCTGTATAAGATTGTTTCGTTTTTCCTTTTTTATTTATAAAACTATAATCCATATAGTTTTCATGATTATGAAAAACATAAGATTCTAGTTTTAATTCCTTACCATTTAAAAGGTTTAATTGGATTTGAGCATTTGTTGTAGGGGATAATAGTAGAATTATAATCCCTATCAATAAAAAATTGGTTTTCATTATTTTTAATTTTAGTCAAAAATATGAAAAAATGCTTAGTGATAAAATTATGTTAACAAAAAAAACAAATTATAGCAAAAGTCATTCTTAAATTAGCAACATTTTTGTAATTTTACCTTTTTATAAATAGTTAATCAAAAAATAATGATAATGATAAAACAGAAATTTTCAACACGACACATTGGACCGCGTACAAAAGACTATTCGGAAATGCTAGATAAAATAGGAGTTTCTACAATGGAGGAACTTATGAACCAGATTGTCCCGAGTGGTATTAGGCTTAAAAAACCTTTGGATATCTCGGAGGCTCTTTCGGAATACGATTATCTTGGTCGAGTAAAGGCAATTGCTTCTAAAAATAAGATGTACCGTTCTTTTATTGGGATGGGGTATTATGGAACTGCTGTTCCGTCAGTAATTTTGCGTAATGTTTTTGAAAATCCTGGTTGGTACACATCATACACGCCATATCAGGCTGAAATTAGTCAAGGACGACTCGAAGCATTATTAAATTTTCAGACAGTTGTAACTGAACTTACGGGAATGGAAATAGCTAACTCTTCGTTGTTAGATGAGGGGTCGGCTGTTGCCGAAGCTATGAGTATGATGTTTGATGCACGTTCGCGTCAGGCTGTTAAAGATGGAAAAAATAAATTGTTTGTAGATGAAGATATTTTTCCGCAAACTCTAGATGTTATCCGTCTTAGAGCAGAACCTATTGGTGTTGAGGTTGTTATTGGAAAGTTTGAGGATTATGAGTTTACAGATAAAGATTTTGGTGCAGTTGTTCAATATCCTGCAGCAAGTGGGAAAATAAATGATTATTCAAAGTTTACTGAAAATGCTCACAAAAAGGGGATTCTTGTTACGGCAGCTGTGGATATAATGGCTTTAGTCTTACTTGACGCTCCTGCAAATTGGGGTGCAGATATAGCTGTTGGTTCTACTCAAAGATTAGGAATTCCAATGGGGTATGGTGGACCGCATGCAGCCTATCTTGCTACTTCCGAAAAATATCAACGAAATATGCCAGGTCGTATAATTGGGATTTCCAAAGATAAACATGGCAATAGGGCTTTACGTATGGCGTTGCAAACTCGTGAACAGCATATTAAACGCGAAAGAGCAACATCTAATATTTGTACTGCACAAGCTTTATTGGCTACTATGGCTGGAATGTATGCAGTTTATAATGGTCCTCAAGGTATGAAAAATATTGCTAATAATATCT
>JAQUBO010000155.1 GCA_028686735.1 Bacteroidales bacterium | reverse complement strand
TTTCTCTTTATCTGTTGTTAAACAAACTTTCTCAACTGCTTCTGGTATAAAATACTCAAAATCTAAATTCAATTGTTTTGCTTTAAACTTATATGAGTCGTATGTGTATTTGAGCATCTCTACCAAATCGACTTCTTCTAAAGTAATATTCTCTTGATTAGAATCAATTCTCGACATTTTTATTATATCTTCAATTGTATTAAGCATCCTATTTCCGCTTTTGTCGATGATATCAATAAACTCTCGTTGCTGTTCGCCAGAGAGGTCTGGTATTTTAAGCAATTCAGCAAATCCAAGAATCGCATTCATTGGAGTACGTATCTCGTGACTCATATTTGCAAGAAAAGCAGATTTTAGCATATCACTTTCTTCAGCTTTTTTACGTGCCACAATTAATTCTTTCTCAAAAGCATTTCGATTAATAGCATCAGAAATAATATTCGCAAGTATTTTTAGTCCATTCATCTCATCTGCGGACCAACTTCTGCTAGTTTTAACGCAATCCATCCCAAAAATTCCAAAACCCAAGGTGTCATTATATACAGGAATAATCATAAAAGACTTAATATTATATTTCTTTACTTCTTTTTTCTCCTGATACAAAGAATCGTCAAGTCGAGAGACATCTGGTATCTGAATAGCTTTGTCGTTTTTTGCCGTACTAATACAAAGTTCAAATAGAGCTGGGTTATCCCTAAACAGCTGGATAGTATTGTACTTAACTTGTTCTCTATTAAACTCCACAACTTCTACCGAATTAATATCATCATTCCAAAAGCTTAAAAAATAAGTCCTATCAACATTAAAGAATTTAGTAATTATTTCTAAGGATTTTGAAATCGTCTGTTCAAAGGTCTCTGGGTGTTTTATAAAACTGGAAGATATCTCAGCAATTAATTTTTCAATTTCGGTTTTATATTTTAGTTTGTTCTGAGCTTCCTTAAGCAAAGTAATATCCTGCACAATACCTTTAAAACCAATTAGTTCATTTTCTGTATTATAAATGTGGGTTATAATGTGTGATAAATACTTAGGTGTATTATCACTTGACTTAATAATGTTTTCAAATCGGTAGTGTTCATGTTTTTTAATGTTCTCTATTGTTTTAGTAATTGAGCTTTTTGTTTCACCAATTAGTTTGTTTTTGTAGTTTTCATAAACACTCTCAAAATCACTTGATTCTATTTCTAAAATGCCCGAAAATGTTTTTGAAAACACTAGGCTTTTTTCTTGAGAATAAAATTCCCAGTCAGCAATTTTTGCAATTTCCTGCGATTCGTTTAGTCTATTACTTTCAATTTCCAGCTCATTTTTTGATACAGTTGAAAACTCAAGTTCCTGTCCTAACATGTTTATACCTGTAGCAATAGCGTCAAGTATAGTACCTTTATCAGAGACCTCTATTACTTTGTCAAATTTGTGAGCTGCAAAAGAGCTAAACACATCAATCAATTCGTTTAACAAAGAATTATCACCAATTAATCCTACATTCAAATTTAGCTCAAACAATTCTAAGATTTGGTTTAAATTCTCTTGAAAATTCAAAAATGCTGGATTTTCGATTTCGATATTTAATCGCTTACTATAGTCCCCATAATTTAAAGCTTTTGATATCGTTTCTAACTCACTCGACAAAAGCTCAATACAATCTTTATCAATGCCTAAATTCTTCATCTACAAAGTATTTATTTTAATCATTTTTATCTTTTCTTAGAATCTCAGTAAGCCACTCCAAAGCTTTTTCTTTGTCCATAAAAAACTTGGCTGGCACGCTTGGAGCCACAATTTTAAGAAATAGATTCAAGATAAAATATGAAAAAACTTGATTTGACACAAATGCTCCAGCTATGATTCCTTTAAGACCTCCGTCAGATTTGGATAAGTACTCTCGTGCTTCCTTAGAACTATTTTTGATATTAGACACTTCGGCCAGTATACATTTTGGGACAAAATTGACATATTCTAACCTGTCTTTAACAACTTGCTTGGCGGCTTCTAAAGTGATTAATGCATTTGGTTTATAAGTTACATGCAAGATATCATCTATCATATTCAAATAAACATATTCATTCTCAAAACCATTTTCCATAATTTATTTTTTTTGTGCAAGAAAAGAAGTAGCCTCAAAGCTATAATTATCATCAGCTTGTAAAAACATTGATTTTTTTAATACTTTCGCTCCTAATTTTTGCTTTTCTATGCTTGCATCCATACCAAAATATACTAAACGACATTTATTCGCTATTGATTGTTTCATAATTTGATATAATGCCTGACGATAACAACTATGTGTTTCATTAACAGCATAATCAATACCGATAACAATTGGGCAATAATTCATATTAACAGATTTATAGCAAAGTACAAAACAACATAAGTCTTTTTCGTTCTTTAGCCTTAATTTTATCAACTCCCAATTTTTATTTAAGAGTGCATTTTTAAATATCTTTTTTGGCAAATCAAAAGTGTTAATTTTAAAGCTTTCTCGTTTAATATTGAGATATAGATTATAAATGTCATCTATATTATCCAGATTCGAAACATTTTCAATTTCTACATCAAAAACATCTTCGTTTTTTACCATATTTTTTCGTACATGATATCGTGATTTTTTTGATAAACTCTCTACATAGTCATCAGGAGTTAACCAATCAGAGATAGAGACAACATGTGCATCAGGTAAATCAAATCGTATAAAGCCTTCATTAAGTAATAATTCTTTTATTTCATTATCGTCAGTATCAAAATCACGAAGTTGAATTACGGAGGCTTCTGTATTTTGTTTGACATTTGACATTATCTTAATCAATTCTTGTAATGCTCTTTTCCAGTTTTCGTTGGCTCTATCTATATATATATGATTTCCTTCGGTAATAAGCGACCCCAAACTAACTACCTTGGAGGTTAAATAGTATTTATCATTCTTTCTTTTCTCTTCTACTGCTTGTGATACAGCAACAGTGGATACCATATCATCTTTGCTAATTGCAACGGTAAAAAATGTTGCTAAAACTGGAATATTTTTACTATCTTTGATTACAACATAGTGCAAATCCCAATTATTTTCTTCCTCTGCATTATTTGAAAATGTTTCTTCAATAAATTTACATCCTTCCCAGTCAAAACTGCCATTGTCTCCAAGTAAATTATTCCATATCGATTTTTTAATATTTAAAACAGATGTTTCATGCTGAACTGTAAATTCTGACTTTGCTTCCTTTATTTTGGCAACATTAAAATACTGTTTTTTAGTTTCTTCAAAAGGACTTTTAAAGCTTCTACAAATTTGTTCGATACTAACGTTCTGCTCATCTAATACTTTAGGTAAATAGTAAGCAAAAGCTTGTAGCACGTTCTTAATATCTTCGTTAGATTGATTTAATGTTACCGGAATTCTCAAACCTGTACAATTTACAGGAACTGTTGGGAAGATACCTATATTCGTATAATATCCTTCGTTCATTAGCTTTTTAATCATACTATATCCAACACGAGGATGCCCTAAAGCGTAATAAAAAATTGGTGATTCCGAAGGATTAACTTCAGGAAGTTTTAATTCTTGACCCAACCTACGTGTGTAATCAATCTTTTCTTTCAGATTATTTTGCAAGACATCAATTTCATCGCTCAGATGAATTTTTGCAGACTCTATAATTGCACCTAAAAGCGGTGGTTGAATTGGTCCTGAAAAGGTATATGATGTTCCACAAGTAAATATTTTTCGCTTCATTTCCTGGTTTGACATTACAAAAACACCGCCACCAACACCAAAGCCCTTTGCGAGAGAAGTTGTTAATACTATCTTTGGGTGTAAAGGTCGGTTTTGCATAACATAACCTCTGCCATTTTTACCTGTCCAACTCATGCCATGAGCATCATCAATATATAAATAGAAGTTTTCGTATTTATCTAAAAGATATATTAAATCATCGATTGGTGCAACATCGCCAAACATAGAATAAATTCCATCTGCCATATACCAGATTTGTTCATACTTATTGGGGTTTTCATTGATTTTTTCCTCCAACATTTGCATATTATTATGCCTAATCATCTCTAATTGAGTACCACGAGCTTTTAATAACTGACAAGCCATTTGAACACTACCATGTACTTTCTGATCCAAAATTATTAAATCATTTTCTTGCAACAAAATAGGTAAAACTCCAACGTGTGTCAATGTTGTTGTTGCTGCAAGTACAGCTGGATTATTATCAAATATCTTACTCAAAAGCTCTTCGGCTTCTCTATATAAAGGGCATGCTGAATATGCACGAGACGACGAATATTGTACTCCATATCTTCGTGCTGCGTCTATAGCACCATCAATTAATCGCGGGTCTAACTCTAATCCTAAGTATCCACACGAGCCAAAGTTCACAAGTTTTTTACCGTCAATTGTAATACTCTTACCATCAATTTTCTCATCTTCAAAAATAATTTGAAAAACATCTTGTCTTACTCCTGTATCACAACATTCAAATACGGTATCAACAAATTTATTGGGTCGATCTAAAATCATAATAATTATATGTTAAATTAATATTAGCAATTAGTTAATTTATGTATTATGTAAAAAAAAATAGATTAAATGTACAGTTCTATTGTGTAGCAAAGAGTATTGACTAATATTATTTAAGAAAGAAAGATTAATCATATAAATTGCTTAACTTTTAGTGTATCAAAAATAAGAAAACTAAAAGCAAATACGATTATAATTATCAAGTTTGCCACATTATTATACAAACAGTGTGTTTCCGCAAAAACTAAGGGGAGGGGATACCGAATATATCAAGAATAATGCTTAAAATTACATAAAACGTACATTTTTTTTAGTTCGTAAGTATTTACCTTGAGCATTCAGTACAAGACATCAACGATATTAGTAATCCATTTAATTTAAACTAAAAAAAATGGTCTAAAACTTTCATTTCAGACCATTTTAATATAAGTAAATATCAATTTAATTTCTAAAGGCAACTTTAACTGTATCCATAGCAATAACGAGCTCTTCATCAGTAGTAATTGTCATTACTTTAACCTTAGAGTTTGGTTTACTGATAGTAGCGTCTTCACCTCTTAAATCAGTATTTTTGGCATCATCAAACTCAACACCAAGGTAATTCATATCAGAAAGGATCATTTTTCGCATGACATCAGAATTCTCTCCAATTCCACCAGTCATTACAATTAGGTCCACGCCATTCATTACAGCAGCATAAGAGCCGATATATTTTTTTACTCTGTGTGCATACATATCAAGAGTTAGCTTAGCTCTTTCACTTCCTTTTTCAGCGTCTTCTTGTAGGTCTCTCATATCAGAAGAATTTTCAGAGACTCCAGCAGTACCACACTTTTTATTGATAAATGAATTTGCATCACTAATACTCATTTTTTCTTTTTCCATTATAAACAATAATGCTCCAAGATCAAGATCTCCAGTACGAGTACCCATCATCACACCTTCAACAGGAGTAAATCCCATAGACGTATCAATAGAGTTTCCATTTTTGATAGCAGTTATAGATGCCCCATTGCCTAAATGACAAGTAATAATATTTTTTTCTTCAAAATTCCAACCTAAAATATCACAAGCCTTTTCGGCCACAAATCTATGGCTAGTACCATGAAATCCATAACGTCTAATTTTATATTGTTCGTATAAACTATAAGGAATTGGATACATATACGAGCTTGCAGGCATTGTTTGATGAAATGAAGTATCAAAAACTGCTACTTGTGGCACCTCAGGAAGTACATCTGTAATAGCACGCATTCCTAACAAATGTGCAGGATTATGAAGCGGAGCTAAATCACAACAATTTTCAATTTTACTAATAACATCATCATTAATTAAAACACTTTTAGTAAAATATTCTCCTCCGTGAGCAACACGATGACCAACACCTTTAATTTCGTTTAATGACTCAATTACTCCATGATCTTTATCGGTTAATGCTTCAAGAACCAATTTTATACCGACAGTATGGTTTGGAACTTCAGTTTCGGTTTCGTATTTTTGGTTACGATCATTTTTATGAGCAAGACAACCAATCTTAAGACCAATTCTTTCTACAAGACCTTTTGCTTTAAGTTCGGGTTCACTGCCCATTTCGAGTAATTGATATTTGATAGATGAGCTACCACAATTCAGAACTAATACATTCATTTTTTAGATTTTATTTTAATTTAACAAAGAATTTTATTTTTTCATTCCAACTGCCTGACTAACAGTTATAGCAACAAGGTTAACGATATCACTAACAGAACAGCCTCTCGAAAGATCATTTATTGGAGCCGCCATTCCTTGTAAAACAGGACCAATAGCTTCGGCATGAGCTAATCGTTGTACGAGTTTATATGCAATATTACCTGTTTCTAAAGTAGGAAATACGAGAACATTTGCTTGTCCGGCAATTTTGCTGCCAGGTGCTTTTTTACTTCCTATTGCGGGTATAATAGCCGCATCACTCTGTAATTCGCCATCAATCATCATATCTGGAGCCATTTTTTGAGCAATTGCAGTTGCTTCAACAACTTTATCAACCATTTCGTGTTTGCCACTACCTTTGGTTGAAAAACTCAACATTGCTATTTTAGGTTCAAAACCAGCAATAGCTCTAGTTGTATTTCCTGTTGCCACAGCAATCTCTGCGAGTTCTTTTGCGGTAGGGTTAGGATGCACTGCACAATCGGCAAATACCATTAGTCCATTCTCACCAAATTCTTTATCTTTAAGCATCATAATAAATGCACCCGAAACTACACTAATTCCTGGCAAAGTTTTTACAATTTGAAATGCTGGACGTAAAACATCTCCTGTTGCATTGTCAGCTCCAGCAACTTCGCCATCAGCATCACCAGCTTTTATCATTAAAACCGATAAATATAAAGGCTTTTCAACCAATTTGGAGGCATCTTCTCGAGATAATCCTTTCGATTTACGTAAAACTACAAGCAAATCAATATATTCATCCTTTTTCTCATGATTTAAAGGATCAACAATAGTTGCTTTGTCAATATTTGATAAATTATGCTCTTTTGCAAGTGAGTTTATTGTTGCAGGATTACCTATTAATATTATTTTTGCTAATCCTTCATCAATAATTTGATTTGCAGCTGTTAATGTTCGTAATTCTGTACCTTCTGGCAACACGATTCTCATATCATGCTGCTTTGCATTCTCTTTAATTTTAGTAATTAAATCCATTCTTATTGATTATTTAAACTGTTTTGTAAATATATGTCTTCAAAAGTAATATTTAATATTTTAATAGATAATAGTTTTAATCATATTTTTTAAATATTTATTTAACCTTAAAATTGATCATCTCTCGACCTTGTAGATAAGCTCTATAAACATCTCCACTATTCATTTTTCCAACCCCCTCTGGCGTGCCGGTAAAAATCAAATCACCAATTTTTAAAGTCATAAATTGAGAAACATAACTTATAATCTCAGCAAAATTATAAATCATATCTAATGAATTGCCTTTTTGTACAGTCTTATCATTTTTTGTTAACTCAAATTTTATTTGATTTATATTATCAAATTCGGAAACTGGTTTAAAATCTGACAAAACCGCAGAACCGTCAAATGTTTTTGATATTTCCCACGGCAATCCCTCTTTTTTACATTTTAATTGAAGGTCGCGAGCCGTAATGTCCATACCTATTCCAATTGCGTCAAAATATCGATGAGCAAATTGTGGCTGAATATGTTTTCCTAAACGACAAATGCGTATTACTAATTCTATTTCGTACTGAACGTCATTTGAAAAGTCTGGGATAAAAAAAACATTATTACGTAACACGGCCGACTCCGGCTTTAAAAAAAACACCGGTTGGTCAGGAGTTTTTGAGTTTAATTCCTCTATATGATTTTTGTAATTTCTACCTATGCAGATTATTTTCATCTTATCTAAAAAAAAACTTTCCTAAAATTTAATTTCGGAAAGTTTAATATCTGTATTATTTAACTGGAGGAATTTGGCCCTTAAAGATTGGGGATTTTACAACTTCAGCTTTTAATCTTTTATTTCTCACTCCAATAAATATTTCTGTCCCAGCTTTTCCGTATCCAGCTTTTAAATAAGCCATACCAATTCCAATTTTCATCATTGGCGACATTGTACCAGAAGTTACTTCACCAATTTCATTACCATCTGCATCATAAACTAAATAATGCTGACGAGGGATTCCTCTATCAATCATAACAAAAGGTCTAAGATTTTGTGAAGGCTTATTTTCTTTTATTTTTTGATGATGCTCACGCATAATAAAATCGTTACCATCAACAAATTTGGTAATCCAACCTAAACCAGCTTCAATTGGTGATGTAGTATCATTGATGTCGTTACCATAAAGGCAAAAACCCATTTCGAGACGCAAAGTATCTCTTGCACCAAGACCAACATTAGCTATTCCGAACTCTTTTCCAGCTTCCATAACAGCTTTATAAAGTTTCTCTGCATCTTTATTATATGCGTAAATCTCACAACCACCAGCACCTGTATAGCCTGTTGTCGAAAATATCACCTCATCAATGCCTGCAAATGCCATTTGTTTACAAGTATAATACTCCATATCAACAACATTGACATCAGTAAGTTTTTGCATAGCCTTTAATGCATAAGGACCTTGAACTGCTAACTGACAAATGTCGTTAGAAGCATT
>JAQUBO010000154.1 GCA_028686735.1 Bacteroidales bacterium | reverse complement strand
CAAAACCTGAGCAACACAGAGAATACTTATCAAAATGCGTAAGAGCAGACATCTTTAACATGGAAGTCAGTGTCATGGACAGAGAGAATGGATGGCTTCGTGCAGCTTTTGAGATAATCGATAATCCGAGAGACGATCAAAAATATTACCACTGGATAGGTTTTACTGCGGTCAGGTTTCTTCAGCTGAATAGATGGTTAGATGATTACATTTCAATGTTTCTGGATATCGAAAAATATAAAGATAGCTTCAATATTGAACGTTTCTTGAAGCCGAGATCGAACTCAATCTACTCTGGCACAGGGGCATTAAATGCCCCTCCGCTAGATAGAACTTTCGGCAGCATTGGAGTAAACTATGTCTTAAGGGAATTGGTAAGGCACGGCTCACTCAGTAACAGCATTGTATACCAGGAGTGTTTTGTCCCTACTAGGAGGATCAAAGAGCTTTTCTATTGGTTATCGAACGGGACAGTATTTGAGTCCTCTGCAGAAATAATGGAGTTTCTGTCAGAAAACATGCCAGCCATGGATGCAACATTTGGAAGATGTTTCGATATACCGTTTCAGATGATTCTACGGGACGATGAATTGAGGGATGAGTTATTTCTTGAAGATCTAGACATAGAGATGGAGGATGAGGATGACATATAAAACCGGTAACAAAGTAGAGCATGTCAGGTTCGGGCTTGGGACTATACAAGTTACTTCAGATTCAACAGCTATAGTAAGATTCGAACACGGCATTGAAGAAGTTTTGATTTCAGAACTTGAACTAGTCCGCACCATTTCTGATGCTATTTCCGAGCAAGCGTGGGCTTCTCCCTTGCATGTGTTATGTTTGGGGTTATCATCGGCTATTGTTTCTGTCAATGATACTTGGGGGCTATTTTCCCGTTCCAGAATAACCCTGTTGCCACATCAACTTTGGGTTTGCCGGAAAGTAATCTCAGATTGGCCAGCAAGGTGGTTGATCGCTGATGATGTAGGACTTGGCAAAACAATCGAAGCAGGACTGATTCTCTGGCCTCTGTTATCAAGAGAAAGGGTTAAGAGACTTCTAATCATCTGTCCTAGTTCTCTTGTGGAACAGTGGCAGCAACGTTTACGAGACATGTTTGACATTAGACTAGCTAAGTACACGGTTGATAGTGATACTTCAAAAAGTGATTTTTGGAACTCAACGAACGCTGTAGTAGCATCGATGCAAACCCTGCGTGCTGATAATAAGAACCGTCATAAACGCATACTAGAAAGCGAAGCATGGGATCTGGTGATTGTAGATGAAGCTCATCATCTGAATGCAGACGAGAGTAGAGGACCGACTCTTGGGTATCAGCTACTGCATAAGCTAGAAACAAATGGGAAAATCGTTTCAATGCTTTTCTTCACTGGCACACCACATAGGGGAAAGGATTATGGCTTTCTGGCCTTACTCAAGCTTCTTAGATCAGATTTATTCAATCCCAAAGAACCAATGTATAACCAGCTCAAAAACCTTTCAAGTACGGTGATTAGGAACAATAAACAGAATGTTACCGATTTATCAGGTAAAAAACTTTTCAAACCACAGATTGTAATCCCTAAAACATTCAGGTACTCTGAAGAAGAAACGCAATTTTACGAACTACTTACTGAGTTTATAACCAGCGGAAAAACCTATGCTTCGAGTTTGGATCAATCAAATCAAAGGCTTGTGATGCTAGTTCTGATATGTATGCAGAAATTGGCCTCAAGCTCTATTGCGGCAATCAGGAGAGCTCTGGAGAATCGACTGAAAAACCTTAAGGAACTTGATGATAAACTAAACCAGCGTCGAAAAAGGAATGAAAATCTGGCAAGTAATCAGGACTCTGATGGGTATGACGAAGACGAACAAAGCGCCCAAGAAGAAAAATTTGCTAGCGAAGCCATACTAAACTTGCTCAAAGATGAAGAAAAATGGCTGGAGCACCTCATCTCTGCAGCTGACAGAGTTCAAACTGAAACCAAAATCGAACTGATTGGCGATGTGCTCAAACATGAGTACAAAGATAGATCTGTGTTGTTGTTTACAGAATACAAGGCTACTCAAAGCAAAGTTATCAATCTGCTGATAAAGCGTTATGGCAAGAATTCGGTAGTATTCATCAATGGTGATGAGATGCTGGATGACCTGGATTATGGTGATGGAGTTAAACGAACTGTACGAGTTACTCGAGGTGAGGCTGCTGATAGATTCAATGAAGGTACCGCAAGATTCTTAGTATCGACTGAAGCTGCTGGAGAAGGTATTGACCTTCAAGAAAGCTGCCACTCAATGATTCACATAGATCTTCCCTGGAATCCTATGAGACTTCATCAACGGGTTGGTAGATTGAATCGTTACGGACAGAAGGAGCAAGTTGAAGTCATCACTCTTCGTAATCCAGATACCGTAGAGGCTCGTATATGGGATAAGCTGAACACGAAGATTCAGTCAATCATGACGGCATTCAGCAGCTTCATGGATGATCCGGAGGATTTATATAGTCTAATTTTGGGAATGACACCCCAAAGTATGTTTACAAACTTGTTTTCTGATACTGCGTCGGCAACAAAAGACAATTTCTCCAGATGGTTTGATGATAAAACCGCTACATTTGGGGGAGAAGATGTCATTGATACAGTAAAACAGCTATTCGGTAACTGCGCCAAGTTTGATTACCAACAGGCAAAGTTGGACATTCCAAGATTAGATTTACCAGATATTAAACCTTTCTTTGAAGCTATGCTGGTTTATAACAGGAAAAGAAGTAAAGAGAACGACGATGGATCGATTAGTTTCAAAACTCCGGACGAATGGAAAGATGCTATCGGAGTTCAAAAGGAATACACTGATATTGTGTTTGAGAGGAATGGGGACGTTAAACGCAAACTCGACAAGATCTTTGGGGTAGGGCATGTGGTAGTTGATAAGGCTATCAGGCAAGCCTTGAACATTAAAGACAGTATTTGCGTAGTTTCTCAAAGTGACCTTTCAGCTCCGTTGTATCTAATCAAAGCCAGAGATCGAATAACCAGTACAGGGGAATCAATAAGATTCTTAGTGTTTGGCTTAACAAAAGATTCACAAGGTTGGAAGGTTTTAAAGGACTGGGAGCTCATTAGTTTTGTTAATACATTAGTGGACAAGTATCAGCTGCATCGAAAAGCATACGCTCCCGATTCATCTATCCAAGATATAAACGCATGGGGATTAGAGGCTATCCAATATTTTACTGAAACTGTGCAGTTCAAAGGATTGCCTTTTAAAGCTCCTCTTATCGAGTTATTGGTTGTTGTAATGCCTGGGATTGATGAGCAACTAATATAACACTCCATATCATTACGATGTACTTAAGGAGCAGAAATGGACGAAATCAAACTACTAGACGATTTCGAATTACCACGTGATTGGAATCCTCAATCGGTAAGGTACGATGATTATCTTGAAGCCTTGTTTAGAGATTATATAATTGCTGTTATAAACCTCCAACCTGCTACAGCAATAGGGAGGAAAATTCATAGTCTTTCGCCCCTAATACAAGATATTGCTGACACTCTAGTTTATGCTGTACGAGCATACTTAGCAGGAACACCAAATCAAGCATATCAAGCACTAAATCAGTTACTAGTTCGATATAAGTTACTATTAAAGAGGTTTATTAGACAAGATCTTCCGAGAGATAAAATCGGCAACCTATATCGAATTAGAGCCTCGGATAGTCCCTTCCTTACTAAGAGTGAAATTTTTCACATTCCATTTAATCAAAGGCATAAAGTATCCACGCAAAGGTATAGTATTCCAGGATATCCTTGCTTGTATTTTGGGAATTCGCTTTATGTATGTTGGGAAGAAATGAATAGAATTGATGTAAACAAATTGCATATTGCTTCGTTTAGTATTAGAAAATCATCTAATATCCTGAATTTTGGTAACAGACCAGCCGAAATAGCTGCCTTGGTTCTTGAAATTCTTAATCGGAATCAATCTGTTATAAAATATGGGGGATATGCACTGTGTTATGCATTGTTATGGCCACTAATTGCCAGCTGTTCAATTCGGACTGCGGTAAGAGATGCTTCATTTAAAGTTGAATATATCATCCCTCAATTGCTTATGCAATGGCTCATCGATCCCGCCATTGACGAAATGTTTCATATTGATGGCATTAGGTTTTTTTCAACGAGAGTCATCCCGTATATAGATAATCCTGGGATTAATGGAAATTTCATTTTCCCAGCAAGAGACTCAACAACATTAGATTTCTGTCCTGTGTTAAGGAACATGTTCGAATTCTCTGAGCCAGTTTCGTGGCAAGCGTGCAGACTGGTTCTTTCGTCTCCACCACCAATCTCCAAAGCCACTAACATACCCATAAGTAATGGATACACAGTTCCATACGATCAAACAGAATTCTATCTTGTTGAGAACCAAATCAATTCGATGCCTAAAACAATATTGTAAAAGCTATACAGTAGAATCTGTTTTCTTTACGGGTACATATCACGTACAGTTCAGAATCAGAATTTGCTATTATGTTATAGTTAATTATGTTGTAAAGTCGGCAAGTATATGCTTGTTGCTTATTACACAAACCATCTAACTAAGTAATCTATAACACCCAATCTTATTCAAACTACGGAGTTGACCCAATATACCTTTCTGGACTTTTCTGCCGATTTTGAGCACGTTTTGGCGAGAAAAAACCACATATATGAAGCCTCTCATATCTACCACTTCAATTGATGCCAGAGCCTCCAGATAGATATAGACCCACTGTCTGGATTTGCCTATTGCTTGTGCAATCTCTCGGATGGACTTGTATCTGCCTTGTTCAAGGATGTCCAGAAGACTGTGGGCATCTGCTATGCTGAAAGTCCATCCTCTGTAATGCTGATAACCGATCCTGGCTTGGAAGCGATTGGCTCGGACGTAAATGGGAGGACTATCTTCTATTAGTTTGATAGCCTGGCTTTGGATCAGTTCAGGTAGTAGCTTTTCTATTGCGTCTCTACTAACATTGGTCAATTGGGCGATTACTTCAGCATTAAATGGCCGATCATACTGATTGATGAAGTTAAGGATTAGTTCTTTGTCCGTCATACTGACCTCAATCCAAATCGGCTTGAGTGATCATTTCAAGATTCTTATAAATACCTATCTCTTCCACTGAGCGGATAAGCTTCATGGCTTTGCGGACATTTCCGCAAGAGTGGAAGTGGACATACTCGACAATATCTGGATGGAACTTGATCTCCAGAATCTCACTGCATAACTGGGCAATGTCCTTCTTGGGAAGGTCTTGGAACTCATAGAAGAAATTGCATCTATCGAAGTAATACTCATTGATTTGGTTGAGCTTATCTTTGGCATTCTGCATCCCGACCAGGATTACAATTGCGGTAGTCTCATCCACGATATCCCTGATCGCACCTAAGAGCTGGGGATGCCGGAATGCATAGTCTATCTCATCCACCACTATTATCGTATCACGATGGTCTTCCAGGATCGATAAGCATAGCATAAAGAGGTCATTGGCTGTTCCGTATGGTATGTACTCTCCCATGCCAAATCTCTTGTATAAGGCTAAGAGCAGCTTGGAGGCAAACGCTTTAGGTGTGGTAGTGGCTTCCAGTCTGAGATAGACATAACCCTTACTGAAGGCAATCCGACTGGCATAAGTGGTCTTTCCCAGTCCCGGTCTGCCATATAGCAAGCCGAGTCCGACCATCTCCAATTTGGGTCGACTTAGTAGGTATTCAATGCATTTATCTGCAGCTATTACGTTCTGGGTCCTGACAAGTTTTCCCTGTTTCATTATTACCTCCTAATTGGTTATCCCGATTCGTTTGAGAAGTTCTGCTCTGGAGAGGTGTGCGAATGGTGACTGCTCTTTCTCTAACTCATCTTGTACCTGTTTATTCTCTTCTGCTATCTCTGGTTTGTTGAGAGTGGTGTCAGAATGATCGATCTCTTCAGCTATGGGACTCGTCTCAGCGGATATTGTAGTTCCAACTTGATCTGCGGAATCTTGTTCTGCAGAAGCTTGTTCTGCTAATGCTCTATGTTTCGATGAGTAATACTCGCATGCTGTCTTACTGAAAGCCATCTTGATGGATATGGGTGTATCATCTTTGTTGTTTTGATAATCGAGTCCTACCCTATCGAATGATGCCTTCATTTCCTGATCTATTATGCGATTTATCTCTATTTCTGCCAGTCTCTCTTTCTCCTTAGCATCAAGCTGTTCCCTCTCTTCTGGACTCAGCATATCAGGATGCTTCGGCAGGTTCATCATCGCCTTTCTGGTCATCTCTTCGATGATATCGTCACTATCCTTGGGAGGTGCTTCCAGCATGGGAGGACTGTTGAATATTGCTCTGGCTTCCTGATCCTCAAGTTTCTCCTGCTTGGCTGTGGAGTGGCTCAAGATTCTATCAACTGCTTTCTGTGAGTTCACCACCAATTTCTTCGCATTGCGTTCTTTCTCCCGCTTCAAGCCCTTGATCTCGTTGTATTCTTTATTGAGTTCCTTATGCGAGACTGCCTTATCCATCGAGACCTCAATGAACGGATGCTGTGTCTTTCTGAGTGCAGCCTGGCAGATGAAGACATCGTTCTTATCGTAAACTACGATCCACCTGGCATCGCTATAATCGAACCTGATGATGCAGGGTTGTCCCACATGGTTCACCATGTCCCGGTGCCAATAGACCTTCTTATCCAGCCTGATGCCTTCACTGCGAATGTTCTTGCGTTCCATTGCCATCATCAGGAAGTTGAGCCTGGAGATCTCGACCTGGCGATTCTCAGCTATCCTGGCAGCACTGAAGACTTCGTATGGAGTCCGTCTGTTGAGTGAGGTATGCGGTGTCTCTCCATAACAGAATCTCACATAGAAGGCGATCATCTGCATGGTCTCTTCAATGGTGGGAGGCTTACCGGCATAGAGCTTCTTAGCCCACTTCTCGTTCCTATGTAGCACTGAGGGCTTATCAGCAATTGAAGCCCCTCTGAAGGTAGTAATGAATCTTTCGAACTGCTCCTGGGATGTCTTGAAGAAGCGTTCGATCACCTTGGCTTTGGCATTGTAGCTCTCAGCGAATCTCACCCCGATATTGAGCCGTGGGAAGATACCTCCCAGTTCCTTGTTCAGATCATGTTCTTCCCAGCTCTCATGAAAGAGCTTGGCTCGGAAGGCTTTGCCATTATCCAGATAAACATATTCTGGTAATACTGCCATTGTCCCACTGTTGTTATCAGCTATCTGAGAGCAGTTGATAAAGCCATTGCGGAAGGCAGTGAGAATATGCTGGCTATCTTCAGTAAAGGCGAGTGATGCTCCCACCGGATATCTGCTAGCCCAGTCCATTACCATGATCATCGTCATACGTTGTGCTCTCCCGGTCTGAGGATTGAGGATATCAAAGGATAGGGTGTGTCCATCGGCTACCCATACCTGTCCAACCGATAAGCTGCTATCATCTCGCATAATGGTCTTGATGATCCGCTCCGAAACGAACTTACTACCATCCCTAGCTTGATGCCACTCTGCTGGATGCCTGGCTGCCCACTCCTCGCACCAGCGTCTGAGCGTTCTTTCATTGGTCTCTGATTCTATTACTTTGTTTCTGCTCATCTGCTTGAGGTTAGTGATGGCAGAGCCGATCTTGATCCGATTGGGATTGAGCAGGAGATGCAGCAGGTAGTGCTGTTCCTGAAAGGTGATCTTACGTTCTTTATACTTGCCCTTGCTCTTGTGGATCAGGGCATACATATCCAGCTTATTCTCAAGGTAGATATTGAGCCACTCCCGCAGTGCTCTCTCTTTACGTGGTCCTTTGAGATTGTAGAGCTCAGGCACCAGTCTCTTGGTGTTATAGTCACTGGAGATGCGTTTCCAGGCTAATGTCCTCGAATCTACTCCGTGCATTCTGCGAAACACTTCTTGGCAGAACCTGCCATAGAGCTGAGCCTCATCCTTGAACAGCAGCCTCTCTTCTTCCACCGGAGCCAGATCAAGAAACTCACTGGAGAAGTCGATCACCACATCATTGTCCTTGGCTTCATGGATCAAAGTGAGTTTACGTTCAAACTCCACATAGTCTTCATAGGTCTCATAGACCGTCTCGGACTCCAGATTATCATCTGATGAATCTGCTTTGGCATTGTATTGCTGGCTGTAGGCAAGCATGAAGCTGTTGTCGGCATCAGAATCTGAACCATTGCCTTCATCTTTACCACTAACCTTGCCTATTCCGGCCTTTACTTCTGGTACCACTATACATCTGCCACCACTCTTGATTTCCAGCTTCAGTCCCTGGTTTTCCATCAGTTCTTGCAGTTCGCTCAGTTTATTCCGATATTCTCTCAAGAACTCCTCAGTCGGTCTACCACTATAGGGAAACATCTGAACCTCCTGCCTTCTCGCTACCAGACATTGTCGAGTCGTTACCATTATCATAATAGACCAGGAAGACACTGGGATAGCTATGCTCTCCCAGATCGATCACTTCCTCAAAGTAAAGCTCCGGTTTACGCAAGCTATCTCTGAATCTGTCATACTCAGCTTGAATGATCTCTTCCGTTGCCAGCACAAAGGTCTTGATCGTGGCTCCGTTCTTGGTTGGTATCTTATGCTTGAGGGCGGTAAGTTTCCCGGCATCGACCATTCTTCTGATCGTCTTC
>JAQUBO010000153.1 GCA_028686735.1 Bacteroidales bacterium | reverse complement strand
TTTATACAATTGGCAAAACTACGAAAGAACGAAAAATGATTGTAAATACTCTAGGTCGTAAATGGGAATTTACTTTTACAACTTTAGTTACTTTTGGTGGAGCTCTGTTTGCTGCTTTCCCTCTTTTTTATGCCACAAGTTTTGGAGGAGGCTATTGGGCATGGATGGTCTTATTACTGGCTTTTATATTACAAGCCGTTTCGTATGAGTTTATGTCCAAACCTGCTAATCTGTTTGGTAAAAGATTTTATGAAACACTATTATTTGTTAATGGTTTAGTGGGTACAATTATTATTGGAACTATAGTAGGTACTTTTTATAATGGTGCAGATTTTTCGTTAAATATGCTTAATAACCTTACATGGCATAATGAGACAAGAGGTCTTGAAGCACTTTTAAATTGGCATAATGTAAGTTTGGGATTAGCTGTGTTTTTTTTAGCAAGAATACTTGGAGCTTTGTATTTTATTTTAACTATTCAAAACGAAAATATTTATAAACGCTCAAAAAAACAAATACTGATTAATTTTATACTTTTTATGATTTGTTTTTTATCATTTTTAACTTATTTGATGATTAAAGAGGGATTTGCAGTCGATATTCAAGGAGTCGTATTTATGGAGAAATACAAGTATTTACATAATTTATTGGATATGCCAATTGTATTAATAACATTATTGCTTGGCATAATTGGTGTTTTATGGGGAGTATTAAAAACATTATTGAGTAAAAAGAATTATGATAAAGGGTTTTGGTTTGCCGCACCTGGTACGGTTTTAACAGTATTAGCTTTGTTGTTATTAGCTGGATTAAATAACACAGCATTTTATCCGTCCTATGCTGATATACAAAGCTCTTTAACAATACAAAATGCTAGTTCAAGTTTGTTTACTCTTAAAATTATGAGTTATGTCTCTTTGCTTATTCCTGTAATGCTCGGATTGGCAATAATTTCATGGCGAGCGATAAATAAACATAAAATTACTGAGGAAGAAATGAATGATGAAAATGAAAAATCTTATTAAATTTGTAATATGGAACATCTAAAAGAAATTATCAGCCTTATATCATTGCCTGTTATGATTTATGTTTCATACAGACTTGTATTAGTAGCATTAAAGTATTTTGAGAAAAATATCGAAAAGCAAAATAACTAAAAATAATAGTTTTATGATTACATCTTATCAGTTTGTGAAATTTAAAGAAAATACATTTGTTGAATTTCATAAGAAATTATCAGAACAAAATACTATCTCGTGTTTCGATTTTGAGGATAGCATTCTTGATTTTAAACAAAATGATACTAATCGGTATAAATCTGATTATAGAGATAAAGTTATAAAACTTATAATTAGTAATAAGACAGATGTACTTAAATCGTGGCTCGGCTTTAGAATTAACGAATATGGCGACAATCGTTATCTTGATGATATAGAGGCTCTTAATAGGCTTGGTGGACTGCAATTTAGAGTTTTGTTCCTTGCGAATGTTACTACCCCTGAAACTTTAGATAGATTTTTGAAAGAAAATCAAAACTTAAATTTTGATGAAGTTATTCCTATTATTGAAAGTAATGAAGGTTTCGGAAATCTTGAAAATATTGTTAAGTTTAAACATCCCAAATTTAAAAATGTAGTTTTTGGACATTGTGATTATAATCTTAGTTGCGAAATGTTCCCTTTTATTCATCAAGATAATCCACGATATTGGTTCTGGATACAAAAATTTGAACAAGTTTGTAGTGAAAATAATAAAGGTTTTGTAAATTCAATTTATTTGAATCTTAACCATAGTTTGCATTTTAAATTAATGCTTAAAAATACTAGTCGTTTTTTTGATAATTGGGGACAGGTTACTTTAAATACTCAGCAAAGTACCGATGCTTTTAATTTTAAGGATACAGATTTGATAAATGTTCGAGAATTAAACCTTATGGATGACTTGAATATAACTGAATATGCTAAAGAAATTGTAGAGCTATTTGAAAAGTACAATCCCGACGGGAGAGGATATACTATAATGCCTGATACAAAAACTTTTATTTGCCCTCAGGAGTATCTTGCTGCAAAAAGATTTATTTCGGGTTAATTGTTGAAAGAAACATCTTTGTTTTTTGTTGATTTTTATCATTTGTTTTTTACAGTAAAAGCTATAATTTTACATAACTAAAATAATTATAATATGAATAAAATTGCTTTAATCTCTGGAGCAAGTGCTGGTATTGGATATGCAATTGCCGAAATTCTTGCTAATAATAATTTTGACCTTATTATTACTGGACGAAGAAAAGAGCGTCTTGATACGTTAAAAGCACAAATCGAAAAAAGAACAAAGTCTAAAGTTATATGTCTTTGTTTTGATATTAGAAATAAAGAAGAGGTCTTTAATTCAATCGAATGTCTGCCACAGGAGTTTAAAAAAATAGATGTACTTGTAAACAATGCTGGTTTAGCATCTGGTTTGGGTGTTATTCAAGATGGAGATCTTGAGGATTGGGAAAAAATGATAGATACTAATGTTAAAGGTTTACTTTATCTTTCACGTGCAGTTTCGCCACTAATGATCGAAAATAAAAAAGGACATATCGTAAATATTGGTTCGCTTGCAGGTAGAGAAGTTTACCCAAACGGTAATGTGTATTGTGCAACAAAACATGCAGTTGATGCTTTGTCGAAAGCTATGAGAATAGACTTGTTACCTCACGGAATTAAAGTAACGCAAATAGCACCTGGGTTAGTTGAAACTGAGTTTTCTATTGTTAGATTTCATGGTAATAAAGAGCGTGCAGATAATGTGTATAAAGATATGACGCCATTATGTCCAGATGATATTGCTGATGCTGTTTTATATGTGATTACCAGACCTAAACACGTTTGTATTAATGATATGCTTATTACTCCAACTGCACAAGCTTCTTCAACAAATGTGATTAGAACGAAATGAGATTTTATCGTAAAATATTAATAGAAATTGCAAAAAAGGCAGGGGAGGAGACTTTAAAATATTATCGGAAAGACTTTATTACTGATTATAAATCTGATAATTCTCCTGTTACTAATGCTGATATTGCTGCTAATACTATTATAATTTTTGAATTAAAAAAAACTGGTTTACCAATAATTAGTGAAGAGTCTTCGCAGATTAAATATGACGATCGTAAAAATTTATCTGAATATTGGATAGTTGACCCAATTGACGGAACAAAACAATTTGTTAATGGAGAAGATGAATTTACTGTTAATATTGCTCTTATAAGAAATAATAAGCCTGTAGAAGGGGTTGTTTTTGCTCCTGCTCTTAATAAACTTTATTATGGAAATATTTTAGAAGGAGCTTTCCTTTATGATTTTTCTCTTGATACTGATAATCTTGTGCGTTTGCCTTTTAAAAAAACAAAGGGCTTAAGCATGATTGTTAGTAAATCGCATTTAAATAAAAAAACAAAGACAATACTAGACCAAATACAATTAGAATATCCAAATGTGAGTATTCGTAGCGTAGGAAGTTCTTTAAAATTTTGTTGCATTGCAGAAGGGGAAATTGATATTTATCCGCGAATTGGATCAATATCTGAATGGGATATCGCTGCAGGACATGCAGTTTTAGTCGCTGCTGGTGGGTGCGTTAAAGACTTAAATACACAACATGAAATTATTTATAATTCTCCTAATCTTAGAACACCCGATTTTGTTGCGTATCTTGATAGTGCTAAATATGATTTAATTAAAAAACTATTGTAGGGTTTATGAAAAAACATAAAAAGAAGTAGAATAATAAGACTTTTTTATTACTTTTGAGTTTAATAACTTATATATTACACTATTATTATGAAAATACGATTTATTGGAGCAACACACGAAGTTACGGGAAGTAAACATTTAATTACTACAGATGCTGGTAAAAAAATACTGTTAGATTGCGGTATGTTTCAAGGTAAAGGTAAGGAAACAGATTCCTCTAATAGAGATTTAGGATTTGAGCCTCGCGAAATTGATCATATTATTTTAACTCACGCACATATCGATCATTCGGGATTGATACCTTATTTATATACTCTTGGATTTGATGGGTCAGTTGTATGTACAGATGCTACTCGTAATCTTTGTTCGTTGATGTTGCCAGATTCAGGGTTTATTCAGGAACATGACAATAAATGGTATAATAAAAAACTTGCAAAAAAAGGCTTGCCTCCAGTAAAACCTATTTATACTCACGAAGACGCAGTGGCGACGATGAAATTATTTATAGGTGTCCCTGTTGATTTAAATTTTCGTATAGACGAAAATATAAATCTAAAATTTACAAATGCTGGACACATGCTCGGAAGTGCTGTTGCAAATCTCAGTATAAAGGAAAACGGAAAAGTTACAAAAATATCCTATACAGGAGATGTTGGTCGTCCTACAAATCGTATTGTTAAACCTCCTGCACCATTCCCACAAGCAGATATTCTTATTACCGAATCAACTTATGGAGATAGAATTCATGATCCACATCACGAGTCGGAGGACGCATTGTTAAAAATTGTGGTTGATACTTGTGTTAAAAAAGGTGGGAAATTAATAATCCCTTCATTTAGTGTTGGAAGAACGCAGGAAATTGTTTTATCACTTAATAATTGGTTTAACGAAGGTAAACTGCCAAGTATAGATATTTATGTTGATAGTCCTTTGTCCGTTAACGTTACCGAAGTTTTTAAAATGCACCCCGAGTGTTACAATAAAGATTTGCGCGAAGTTATGGAGGATGATCCTGCACCTTTTGGTTTTGAAAGATTGCATTATATTAAGAATGTAAATGATTCTAAGCGACTGAATAAAACCAAAAAACCATGTGTTATAATATCGGCTAGTGGTATGGCTGAAGCCGGACGAGTTAAACATCATATTGCAAACAGTATTGATGACCCTAAAAACACTATTCTTATGGTTGGATATTGTGCTCCTACAACGCTTGGAGCTCGATTACAGCAAGGGCATGATAAAATATCTATATTTGGTGTAGAACACTATATTAATGCTGAAATAAGAAGACTTGAGTCCTTTTCAGGACACGGAGATTATGTCGAAATGGCCGATTTCTTAGAGTGCCAAAATAAAGATGAATTGAGTAAGGTTTTTCTTGTTCATGGTGATATTAAAGCTGCTGAGCATTATAAAAAGTATTTGCAGAAAAGAGGATTTAAAAATATAGAAATCCCCGAGAGAGATTACGAAATTACTGTTTAGTTATTGTTTCTTTGTAATTGGCAAATCATATTAATATAATCACAATATCTAATAGTCCATATTGTAATTAAATTGGTGTCAATATATCGCACATAGACTAATAATCTGGGATAAGATTATATAAATTGTTTCTGTTATCGTTTATTACAAGAGATTTTTACATTTTTTCAGGCACTTCAATACCGAGAAGTTTCATTCCATTTTTAATTGTAAGAGCGACTTGATGTGATAGTTGAAGCCTAAATTGTAAAACTCCTGCATTATTTTCTTTGAGTATAGAGTGCTCGTGGTAGTATTGATTAAACTCTTTAACGAGATTGTAGATATAATTTGCGATTATACCTGGATCTAATCTATTGGCTGACTCTTTGATTGTGTTGTCAAACTCTGTTAAATTAGCTATAATCTTAATCTCAGAATTTAATATGTTAGTTTCAGTAGATATTTTTCCTTTGAATTTAATATTCATTTGTTCGGCTTTGCGAAGAATTGAGCAGATGCGGGCATGCGTATATTGAATAAAGGGACCAGTATTTCCTGTAAAATCGATAGATTCATTGGGGTTAAAAGTCATTTGTTTTTTAGGATCGACTTTAATTATATAATATTTTAGTGCTCCAAGTGCAATTGTTTTAATAATATTCTCACGTTCTTCATCAGACAAATCATTTATTTTACCACTTTCTTCTGAGATTTTTGTTGCTGTTAAAATCATCTCATCTATTAAATCGTCAGCATCAATAACTGTTCCTTCGCGTGATTTCATTTTTCCTTCAGGTAGTTCTACCATGCCATACGAAAGGTGTTCTATTTTTGAAGAGTAATCAGTATCAAATTTTTCAACGATTTTTTTTAGTACTTTAAAATGATAATCCTGTTCATTTCCAACAACGTAAATAATTTTGTCTGGATCGAATTGTTCAAAACGTTCGAATGCTGTTCCAAGGTCTTGAGTCATGTAAACAGTTGTACCATCGCTACGTAGCAAAATTTTTCTGTCAAGCCCTTGATCTGTTAAATCTATCCAAACCGAGTTGTCGGGATCTTTTGTAAAAATATTGTTTTCGAGTCCTTTAGCTACAATTTCTTTACCTAGTAAATACGTTGATGATTCGTAATATACTTTGTCAAAATTTATTCCAAGTTTGTTATAAGTTTGATTAAAACCATCATAAACCCATGAATTCATCATTGCCCAAATTCTGTGTATTTCTTTGTCGCCCGCTTCCCATTTTTGCAAAATTTCTCTAGCTTCTATCATAAGGGGAGCTTTATCTTTCGCTTCGTCTTTCGAGAGTCCAGAACTCATCAAGTTGGCAACTTGTTCTTTATATGATTTATCGAAAAGTACATAATAATCACCAACAAATTTGTCGCCTTTTTGGTTTGTTGAATTAGGTGTACTGTTTTTGCCCCATTTCATCCAGGCTAGCATCGATTTGCAAATATGAATACCTCTGTCGTTAATAAGATTAACTTTTATTACAGTATTTCCTGCTGCTTCTATAATTCTTGAAACTGCATCTCCAAGTAAATTGTTTCTAATGTGCCCTAAATGTAGTGGTTTATTTGTATTTGGTGACGAAAACTCTATCATTATTTTTTCGTTAGCTATATTTGGTGTTGTATGCTTGTTTAGTGTAAGTTCTTTTAACCTATTGATCCAATACTCTTGAGTCATTTTAAAGTTTAAAAAGCCTTTTATTACATTATATGAGGCTATGTCATCATAACGTTGTTTTATGAAAACGCCTAAGTCTCTTGCAGTATCCTCGGGCTTTTTTTTACTGTGTTTTACTAAAGGAAACACTACAACTGTATAATCTCCGTCAATGCCTTCACGAGTTTTCTCAACTGAAACTTTTAAACTGTTAATTTCGACCTTATAAAGCGTTTCCAATCCCTCTTTAATATATTTAACTATATCTTTTTCCATAATTTTAAATTGTATGCAAAAATACAACCAAGTTTTTATAAAAGCTAATTTTTCTTGTTTTGTTGATAAAATTTACAATAATCTGATACAATGCAAGTTAGGCATTTTGGAGAGCGTGCTGTACAAACATATCTGCCATGAAGTATAAGCCAATGGTGAGCATCGGGGATATCTTTTGTGGGAATATATTTAATAAGTTGTTTTTCGGTTTGTAAAACTGTTTTAGCATTTGTACTTAATCCGATTCGTGCTGCGACTCTATATACATGAGTGTCAACTGCCATTTTGGGTTGTCTAAAAAGAACCGAAGCTATTACATGTGCAGTTTTTCTTCCAACACCTGGGAGTTTTTGTAATTTATCCACATCATCAGGAACTATTCCATTATGGTTTTCAACTAGCATTTTGGACATTTTTGATAAATGTTTTGCTTTGTTGTTGGGGTAAGTACATGATTTTATATATTCATAAATTACCTCTGGGCTTGCATTACTCATTGTTGCTGCATCAGGATAATCTGTAAAAAGGGGAGGAGTGATGATATTTACTCTTTTGTCGGTGCATTGAGCAGATAGGATTACTGCGACAAGTAGTTGGAAGTGAGACTTGTAGTTCAATTCAGTTTCAGCTAATACCATATTTTCTCGAAATATATTTAATACATTTTCGAATCGTTCTTTTTTAGTCATATTGATATTGAGACACATATCATAAGTAATAAAATTAGGGCATAAAATTTTATGTCCTAATTTATTACTTATTTTGTTTTTGTTTATTCGCTTTCCGATATAAATCTTTCGGCATCGATTGCAGCCATACAGCCAGTACCAGCAGCTGTAACTGCTTGGCGATATATACTGTCTTGTACATCACCACAAGCAAATACGCCTGGGATGTTGGTTTTTGTAGAGCCAATTTTTGTCTTGATATAACCAATTTCGTCAGTGTCTAAATAATCTGCAAATATTTCTGAGTTTGGTTTATGCCCTATTGCAACAAAGAAACCATGAATATCAATAATTTTCTTGGTATTTGTTTTGTTATTTAATAGTTGTGCTCCCGTAACTCCTGAGCTGTCTCCGAGTATTTCAATCGGGTTGTGATTCCAAAGGATTTCAATTTTTGGATTTTCTTTAACTCGTTTTTGCATGGCTTTAGAAGCACGAAGTTCATCTCGTCTAACAATCATATAAACTTTATTGCAAATTCCTGCAAGGTATGATGCTTCTTCGGCTGCTGTATCACCACCGCCAACAACTGCGACATCTCGTCCTTTATAAAAGAAACCATCGCAAGTAGCACATGCCGACACACCTAGACCTTTAAATTTTTCTTCCGAGTCAAATCCAAGGTATTTTGCTGTAGCCCCAGTTGCTATAATAACAACTTCTGCCTCAATTTCATGAGTATTATCTGCAATAAGTTTAAAAGGCCTTTTCGAAAAATCAGCTTTTGTAATTATTCCAAATCTAACATCTGTATTAAATCTTTCAGCTTGTGTTTTAAGTTGATTCATCATTTCGGGACCTGTAATTCCCTCTGGATATCCTGGGAAATTATCAATTTCAGTTGTGATAGTCAGTTGTCCACCTGGTTGTAAACCTTCGTAAACCACAGGGTTTAAATTAGCTCTTG
>JAQUBO010000017.1 GCA_028686735.1 Bacteroidales bacterium | reverse complement strand
TCTAATCTTACTACAACATTTGCTAATTCGGAAATTAGAATTACTGAATTGTCGCCTATTCTAAAAGAATTTAAAGGTGCAGATATAACCTATAACGACATAATTATTGAATCCGATTATGCAAAAATGTGGGGAAATAATATTTTGAACAGATTGGAATTATATCCTGGTAATACCTTAATTCTTCAAGAAGGTGTTAATCTTCAGGTTGATTCTCTCGATGCCGTAGCGTCTTGTGAATTTCCAATATCATTAATCTCAACAGAATTTAACAATCCAGCGGTACTAAAAAAATCAGGATACGATACTCTTTCTATAAGTAACTTCTATCTAAAAAATGTTCAGGCAGATACTGTTGGTGGTAAGTTGTTTGAGGCAAATCAGACAATGCGTTCAGGTAATGTAGATGCATGGGTATTTAATGATACAATTGCTGGTAAAACTTTTGTTTGGCAAGGAATAAATAGTAATTGGCATGATCTTAATAATTGGAAAGTTGATGGTTTACCAGCCATTTGTTTGCCAACAATTAATGATACGGTTGTAATAGATCCAATAATATTTAGTACAGCTCCGTCAGATATTATACAAATTGATAAAAATGCTTATTGTCATAGCTTTACTGCAACGGGTTTAACCAAGCTTTTAAAAATTGTAATGAGTCAAAATCTTAATATCTCTGAAGCATTAATTTTATGTGATTCTGTTCAAGCAAGATATTCTGTTATCCCAGATATTGAAGAATCAGCAGGATATGAGTATGGATTTTTTATAATCCCTGATTCAACAGTATTTACAATGTCACCTTTTGGGGCTGATATTGGCGTAAGTGTTTTTGTAAACGCATCATATATTACTGACACAATCACGCTAACAACAGATTTGCAGATAGATACTGTGGCAAGTTTAAATGTAATGAGTGGCTGCCTTTTAGCTCAAAATAAAACAATTAGTTGCGGTAATTTACTTACAAGCACGAATGCTGATAAAATAATTAATATTGAAAAATCAACCATAAATATTATTAGGAATTTAGAATTCCAGAATCCTTCTGTTTTAACATTTAGTGCTGACAGTTCGGCTGTTACATTCCATGGCAATGAAACAGGGTTCTCATTTTTGTCTGGAAATGGACAAACATTTTATGATGTTAGTATTTTTGGAAATACTGAAGAAGGTGGTAGTGATGAAATAGTATTTATTTTAGGATCGAATAATTATAATATTTTATCTGTATTTGATGGAACCAGATTATTTGCTGAAGCTGGCGAAACGCAGTTAGTAGATAGTGCTTTGATAGTGAAAGGTACTTGTCAAAACTATGTGAGTATTTCATCATCACAAGATGGCGTTCGTGCATTCTTTGATAGTAATGGAACTATTACTGACTCAGTAACATGTGTAAATATTATTGATGCCGAAAACCTTGCTGGTGCTGTTGCAATGCTTAGCGTCGATGAGGGTAATAATGCCGGTTGGATATTTAATTCAACTCCTGCTGCTGATCCAGATTTTGCAATGTCATATCCTGCATGTATTTCAACAAATCTAACATTTGTTAATCAATCAGTATCAATGTGGGGCGGTACTACTAATCTAGTTTATGAATGGATGATAGAAAATAACTATACAACTGATATTGTAGATATGTCACATATTTTCGATTTACAAGGAGAATATACGATTAGCTTAAAAGCAACAGACACAATTACTGGTTGTTTCGATATTTTTGAAAATGATTTAGTAATTGAGAAACAAACAGTTTTTGTAAACTCTAGTGTTCCAAGTTTAACTATCTGTGAAGGTAATAATGTTACACTTACAGCTTCAAGTGATTTAGCTACGGAGTTTGAATTTTATTTGAATAATGTATGGGTTGATTTAGGAAATCCAACTGAAACACAATACCCAACTGATTCTATTCAAAGTGGTGATATTATTCGTGTTGACGCTATTTATAATGGCTGTGTAGAATCAAGCAATGATTTAACATTCACCGTAAATAATTCTCCTATTGCAGTATTGAACTGTTCAGATGCTGATACCACAATTTGTGCTGGAGAATCTATTAGTTTTTCTGCAACTGCATTAGATTCTTTTAATTATGAGTTCTTCTTGAATGGCAATAGTCTTGGTTCATTTTCGGCAGATAGCGTTTATACATCTGATGCTCTTTCTGATCAAGATACAATAACTGCTCGTGCATTAAGCCAAGCTGGATGTATAGCGTGGTTGCCGTATGAATATATTGTTACTGTTTTACCAAATCCTGTCGTTAATTTAACGTCTTTACCAAACCCTCCAACTATTTGCGAAGGAGAACAAATTACCTTTAATGCAAGTGGAGCTGAGTTATATGGTTTTATTGTAAACGGAGTTGGGCAAACTGACACAATAACTCAGAATTTTTATCAGTCAGCTATTTTGACAGATAATGATATAATTACATGCTTTGGGATAAACTTAAACGGATGCTCGTCATTAAGTAATTCTATAGATTTAACTGTAAATCAATCTCCAAATCCTAGTATTACTTCAAATGACGCTGATGGGAACATTTGTGTTGGTGATGAAGTAACATTTACTGGAGCGGGAGCGGAAGAATATCTTTTTTATATTGATGGAACCCCACAAGGAGTATTTGAGTTCTCAGAAACTTTTATAACAAATACTTTATCACACAATCAAACTATTACATTAGAAGGTAGAATTGGAACATGTACAGAAATGGCTCCTACTAGTTTAACTTTTAATGTTTATCCAGTTATTGAATTGAGTTCTAACGTAACATCAATTTGTCTCGGAGATAATATAACATTTACAGCTACAGGAGATACAATTTACCAATTTCTAGTAGATGGAGTTCCTGTAACATCTTTAGAGGCAAATAATGTGTTTAACACAACGACTTTAACGGATGGACAAAGTGTAAGTGTTATCGGAACTTCGGGAGCATGTTTACCTCAGGATATTTTTATAACAGTTAACCCTTTACCAATTGCAAATATTACATGTTCTGAAAGTGATACTACGATTTGTCTAGGTGATGAAATATCATTTACGGCGAGTGGTTCTTATCATTATGAATTTTTTGTTGATGGTATTAGTCAAGGTGCATCATCAGTTTTCTCTAACTTTTCATCCGATTTATTTACTGACGGACAAGAACTAACTGCATTGGCAACATCTGAATTTGGTTGTATTGCAAGTGCTCTCGATACTTTTAACGTAACAGTTTATGATTATCCTAATGTAAGCTTAACAGCACTTGTTACTGACCCACAAATTTGTGAAGGCGAAAGTTTATCATTTACTGCTTCGGGTGCTGATGAATATCAATTTACAGTATCCGGATTTCCCACAGGATCTTATTCTACAACTACTGAATATACAACTACTGATTTAAATAATAATCAGACAGTTGCGGTTTTTGGACGCACTCATGGCTGTGTATCTATTGCACCAGAGACTTTTACTTATACGGTATTCAGTTTGCCGAACTCAAGTCTAACACCAATTACTCCTATTTCTGTTTGCGAATTAGACGAAATAAGTATTCAGGCTAGTGGGGCTGTAGAATATGAGTTTTTTGTAAATTCTGTTTCGCAAGGGGCTCATTCAGAAGTTGATGTGTTCTCATCAACTACTCTAACAGATGGCGATTATATAACTGTAGTAGGGTATCAGAATATTTGTTCTAATCCGAGTCTGGATACAGTATTTGTAAATGTAAACCAAGTTCCTGTTCCTGTATTCACCTCAAATGTCTCTGTTGATGGAATTTGCTATGGTGATACTGCAGAATTTTTTGTAAGTGGAGCAATGTCTTGGCAGTTTTATCTGGATGGTGTTGAATACGGAGAAATGACTACTGAAAATATGATTCAAATTCCTTGGTTAGAAGAAAATCAAAGTATTGAGGTTGTGGGCTACAATAATGCTTGTTTTGCATCTGCAGATACAATTATGACTCCAGTTATTAATTACGTAAATGCCCTAATAACTGTTAATCCTGAACAAAACATATTATGTGATGGGGAAAGTGTTACCTTAACTGCTACTGGAGGAGATTTGTATGAGTTTTTTGTAAATAATATATCTGAAGGTGGTCCTTTAGCAGTTAATACACTTATATTATCGAGTGTGTCAGATAATATCTTTGTAAGTGTAGAGGTTACGGATAATAGTTCTGGCTGTAAAGCGAAAACTGGTAATTTTGCATTGGATGTGCTTGAAATTCCACAAATATCTGCTAACCCTGATACACAGTTTTGTCAATATGATTCAGTAATGTTAAGTTCTGATTATAGTATGAATAATCAATGGTATTTTAATGGCGTAGAAATTTCTGGTGCTGTTGAGAATGCTTATGCAGCATATCAAGCAGGTGACTATTCGGTATATTATACTAATGGAATTGATGGTGGAGTTTTTTCTTGTGGTGCTAACTCATTTGGTCAGTTGGGTGTAGTTAATAATGCACAATCTTTAGTGTCTGTACAAACGCAGATAGAGGATGAAATTGTTTCTGTTTCAGCAGGTGAGGAATTTGCTGTCGGACTTAGCGAAGATGGAACAATTTATGCTTGGGGAAATAATGCTTGGGGCAATATCGGTAATGGTACATATTCGCCTGTTTATACTCCCGTGATGCTACAGTCTATTGCTGATGTTAAACAAGTTGCTGCTGGAAGTAATCACGTTATTGCAATAGCAAATGATAATACTCTTATTTCTTGGGGAAGAAACTCGTATGGGCAATTGGGTTATGGTTCTTATGCCTCAAGTAATTTCCCAATGGCAATATCTTCAATAGGTGATATCGAGGCCGTTGCTACTGGTAAAAATCATAGTTTGGCTCTTACGGCAGATGGACATGTTTATGCTTGGGGGGCAAATGATTTTGGGCAATTAGGAACAGGAGATTTTGTTGAGCAAAATCAACCAGTTTTAATAAATAGCATTGATAATGTAATTATGATTGCTGCTGGTACTGATTTTAGTTTGGCTGTTCGTAACGATGGGACGGTTTGGACTTGGGGATGTAATGATAATGGACAACTTGGACACAATAGTATTAACGCAAGTAATACACCCGTTAAAGTTAATAATCTACATAAAATTGTGATGGTAGCTGGTGGTAATAATCACTCTTTGGCTCTTAACGAAAGAGGAGAAGTGTTTGCTTGGGGTGCAAATAATGAAGGACAACTTGGTATTGAAAGTATAAGTCAGAGTTTAGTATTTAAAAAAGTAAATATAGCTGGGGTAAAGAAAATCGAAGCTGGTTCTTTTAATTCATTTGTAATCAAAAATGATGGTAGTGTATGGTCATGGGGACTAAATAATTTCGGACAATTAGGCGATCAGTCAATTACTAATAGAACAGTTCCTACTAACGCAACACAGTTTATGGGAATGACCGATATCACTGCTGGTAAAAACTTTGTCTGTCTCGTTCGTGAAGAATCAAAATCTTGTAGTTCTGATGTTGTTAGTTTAATAATGGATTCTGTACCTGAGGTTACTATAAGTAGATCTGGAATGACTCTTTCTACCATTCAAGGACAATTTTATCAATGGTATTTTAATTCAAGTCCACTTAGCAACTCTAATAACCAAACCATTAATATTTCTGCAGAAGGAGAATATAAAGTTGAAGTAATTTTTGAAAATGGATGTTCTGCTATGTCCGAAATATATTCTTTCTATCTTGATATTGAAGAATGGTTTGTCGAACAGAATGCAGTTGTTTTCCCAAATCCAAATAAAGGTAGCTTCGAATTGATATTAAATATGCCTGAATCTGCTATTGGAAAAATTGATTCTTGGACATTAATCACGGTCTCTGGAGCTATTATCGCTTTAGATGACAATTTTAGAGCTTCTGATACGCAAAGATTAGTGTTTGATAATATTGCCCCCGGAGCATATTATTTGAGAATACAATCTTCTGTTGGCGTATTAAATATGAAAGTATTTATTACCCAATAATTATTGAAAATATTTTGATGTCATATTGGTATTATTTAAACTTCTCTACATAAAGTTTCCAAAACTCTTCTTTAATCTCATCACGAACTCTCACGAACTCAGATTTAATAAAATCATCGCTTCCAACCGCATGTGATGGGTCATCAAAACCAATATGCAAACGGTTCTTTACTTTGCCAATAAATGCTGGACAAACTTCATTTGCTCCACCACAAACGGTTATAACGTAATCCCATTCATCATTCAAAAATATATCTACAGAATCGGATGAGTGGTGAGAAATATCAATTCCGATTTCTTTCATGGCTTCAACAGCTCCAGGATTAAGTTTTCCACTTGCCTCTGTTCCTGCTGAACGAACATATAGATTTTCATCAAAGTATTTTAGAAAACCATGTGCCATCTGTGATCGACATGAGTTCCCTGTACATAGAATTAGAATTTTCATATTTTTAGTTTTACTTGACTATGGTAACTTGTCATTTTTTAAAACAATCCACCATAAATTAGCCCTGAAATAGTTGCCATTATTACCACCAACACAATATATACAATAGTTTTTTGAGTTCCCATGACACCTCTAATTACCAACATATTAGGTAAGGATAATGATGGCCCTGCCAATAATAACGCAAGTGCAGGACCTTTCCCCATACCAGCTGCTATTAAACCTTGTAAGATTGGAACTTCTGTTAAAGTTGCGAAGTACATAAATGCTCCAACAATAGAAGCAAAGAAATTCGAGAAAATGCTATTTCCACCAACGAGATTCGATATCCATTCATTAGGAATAACTCCTGCAATTGTTTGTCCGTCGTGTGTTGATCCGAGTAAGAAACCAGCTGTAATTACACCAATTAAAAGTAAGGGAAGTATTTGTTTCGCAAATCCCCAAGATGCTAATGTCCACTCTTTATTATCTGGGTCACGTTTGTCTAATAAGGTAATTATGCTTAATCCAGCGATTCCGACAAGAACAGGTACAAGAGGTGCTATTTTAGCATCTTCAATAAAAGTATAGGATAAAAATGCTGCTAGTCCAGTTGCTAAAACTGCTGCAAGAACCCATTGCCATTTGATTTTTAAAATATAGATTAAAGAAAAAACCAAACCTAAACCAAAGAATGAAGTTATTTGCCATTTATAAAACCAGAGATAATACCAAGTACTTGAAGTGTCTCCAGCAGAAGGTGCTCCCCAGTTTGCAAATACTAAAATTAATATCAAGATAAAGAAATGAAACGAAGTTTGCCACATTGGTCTTTTTTCTGGTGGCGGAGTGATGTGCATTTGCTCTTCTCGTTTTACTTTTTCCTCTTTTCGATAAATTAATGACATTAAGCCCCCAATAATTACACTGAAAGAAACTGCTCCAATAACTCTAGCAACTCCCATCTCGAATCCAAGAATACGAGCAGTTAAAATAATTGCTAAAATATTTATTGCCGGTCCAGAGTATAAAAATGCCACTGCTGGTCCTAATCCTGCACCACGTTTGTGAATACTTGAGAATAGAGGTAAAATTGTACAAGAACAAACCGCCAAAATTGTTCCTGAAACTGCTGCAACTGAATATGCTAGCCATTTTTTTGCATTAGCCCCAAAATACTTTAGTACAGAGCCTTGACTAACAAAAATAGATATCACCCCTGCGATAAAAAATGCTGGTAATAAACACAATATTACGTGTTCACGAGCATACCATTTTACAAGATCTAAAGTAGCATCAATTGCTGTCATAAATCTGGCACTTTCGATAGGGAGGAAAAAGGCTGCACCAAAAATAAGACCTATCCAAATCAGTATTTTTATTTCTTTTTTAGTTTCCATTATTTCAAATATTTTTAATGTTTAAATCGACTGTATTTCATTGATAATAAAAGAAACGGATTTACTTTTATTATCTTACGTATTAGAATTTAATCTGTACTTTAAAAGTAAAATAACCACATATAATAAATCCCAACTAGTATGAATATTACTGCAACAACACGTCTAAACCATATCTCGAAATTCTTAAGACGGTTATAGAATTTTCCAACACTAGATAAGCTAAATGCAAGAATCCAAGCAAATACAATTACTGGTAAACCTGTTGCAATTGCAAAAACTACAGGCAAGAAATATCCACCAGATGATGTTACGGACAATGGAATCAGAGCTCCGAAATAAAGGACCCCACTGTAAGGACAAAATGCTAATGCAAAAACAAAACCTAACATTAAGGAGACCCAAGTGCTTCCCGATTTTGATTTGTCTTCAACTCGTGAGAAGAATTTAGAGAATAGCTTGAACTTTATCTGAATAAAATCTAGCATAAAGAGTCCGATTAAAATTAAAACTGGACCGAGAAAATATTCTCCATAGTTATTAATAGCTTTTTGAATTTTAAATACGCTTGATCCTTCGCGAATTATCGCAATCAAAATTATTCCTAAAACAGTGTAGGCAATTGTACGGCCTAAAGTATAAATCAAACCGTTGATAAACACACGCTTTCTGTCTTGCAAATCTTTACTTATAAATCCAATTGCAGAGATATTCGTAGCCAAAGGGCATGGGCTAATAGCTGTCATAAGTCCTAGGATAAATGCTGTTATTAGAGGAAATTCTGTATTATTGGCAAGATTATGTAAGAATTCCATATATAGAAGTTTACAACATTTTGTTTATTTGATCAATAATTATTTTCTTCAGTTTATCAGGGTCATTTCTTGCAAATGCAAAAGCATCGTCAGTTACATCAACAATGTTTTCGCCGCTTACAATTAATAAACTGCTACTAGCGATTTCGTATTTGTCGCTAATTGGTTCTCCATCTTCAGTAGAGAAATCAACGTCCTTAAAAGTAACATCTTCATTCTCTCCAAACTCGGCTTTTACAGTCTCTTGCGAAACTTCGCCAACAGCAATACAGGTCGGACAACGCTGTTCTCCATGAAAATAATAAACCATAACTTTTGACTCCTCAATGGAATCTGTTTTTTTGTCAGAATTATTTTTACATCCTGCGAGAGAAAATACTGAAATAATTATCAGTGTTACAGAAATTAAATTTTTCATAATTTATAGTTTAAAATTTATTTGTTGTTTTGATTAATTTGAAATAATTCAGCATAAAGCTGTTTTGCTTTTTCCCAGTTTTCGCGATTAAGGCAATATTTAATATAAGGAGGTTCTGTTTCGCCCTGAATTAAACCTGAGTATTTTAATTCTTTTAGATGTTGAGAAAGTGTTGAGCGTCCAACTGGAACTTCATCAACTAAATCGCCACTATAACAACATGCATTCATTTCCGAAAGTTTTTTAAGAATATACAATCGAGTCGGGTGACTTAGTGCTTTTGAATATGCAGCTAATAGTTTTATGTCTTCAGGAAGTTTTACTTTATTGGCCATATTATGATTCATTTATTTTTGTTAAGACTTCTTCTTGGCTTGGAACATAACCTTTTAACACAATTTTTCCGTCAATTATAAGTGCGGGTGTTGTCATGATACCATAATTCATGATTTCAACTATGTCTTCGATCTTTGTTATTTCTGCATCAATTGAGTTTTCCTCAACAACTGTTCTTACTACTTTTTCTAATTGTTTACATTTTGGGCAACCAGTACCTAATACTTTAATTTCCTTTTTCATTTTTATAAAATTTAATGTTAATATGTTTTCATTTCGCTTATTCGCTTATTCGCAAAATAACGAAATGATTTTTAATTGTGCAAATATTTTTTAATAATAATTTATATTCTTGCTTGATAATGCTCTTTAATAAATCAATTATATATTTATATTTAATGATTATCCGCTTTTATACCTAAACTCATTTTTGCAACTAACGCTCGCCACTAATAATCTGTTAAACAGAGCTTCTCCGTAGTATCTGCGATTGAATTTATAGCAAAACTCATCAAGATATTTTTGCAGGAATTCAGGTTTAATATCATGAAACGTATTTATCAACTGCCTTTTAGCATTGCTGATAGCGATATGAACCCATGGTAACACTTCTCCCACTTTTTCAAAAAAAAATCAGAAATGTTTATGTCCTACGGACTACAAAATAACAATTGTGTGCTAAAGTTTTAGATTTGAAAACGGTTTCTTTTGTCCGCTAGTTAGCGGACATATATGTCAATAAAAACATACTCATTAGAAAATTTTGCCCGTAGGGCATAAACAACTGGAATTGAAACAACTGCTCACTCGATTTAAAGATATATCGTTCATCAAAATCAACTTCATATTCTTTTAAGAACTTAAGATATTTTTCTCGAAAACTAGTTTTTTTATGATGCTCTTTTTGATTTTCTATATACTTAATTTTTGGTGTTAATTGAGGTTTTCGAGTTCGACCACAATCTGGTTTTCGAGTTACTCGAAAACCAATACTTGTGAGCAAAAGTTTTATTTTACCCTTATTCCTTTGGGTTTATAACCAAAAATAGAAAAACACCTAACGTTCTGAATGGGAGAGTTTTATGCAAGGATTTTAGCATTGTTTATTATTGATGAATTGTTAATAAGAGCTTAGTTTATAATTGATTAATAATTTTTGTCATGTACTAAGAAAAATATTACAGTTTAAAGTAAACCTTGTAACTTTTGTTTTATATTAAAAAATAATGTTTGCTCAATGTTATACCTAAATTCATTTTTATAGCTAATTTCGGTTATCAGAAGTCTGTCAAACTTCTTTTCGCCAAAATACTATTGATTAAACATATAACAAAATTCATTGAGATAGCTCTGCAAGTATTCTTGCTGAAATTCTCCCTGGTTTAAAGACTTGTCTTAAATTTGCAGTAGAATTTTGACGTTTACATCGCCGACAAAAATAAAACAAATCTTATTTCTGCTAATAAATTTGAGGCAATGTAAACGTCAGTAAAGATTACAAAACAAGACCACAAAACAAAACCACAAAATTGAAAGATGGAAAGTAAAAAAACATTAGCCTTTCATAAGACCTTATCTAAATACTAGGCGATAAAATTTAATAGATTCATAAATAAAAGTTCCTTTAATTGCACTGCAAAAATAAATAATTTAGGTAAAATATCGAGTATTCATTTTATAATAAAACAAAAAGTCAGAAGATTTTTCTTCCGACTTTTTATGTGGTATTCTCAACTTTATGTTGTAAACAAAGTATTTTATTTGATAACTCCTAATTCCTTACCAATTTTTTCAAAAGCTGCAATGGCTTTATCTAAATGTTCCATTTTGTGTGCAGCTGATAGTTGTACTCTTATTCGAGCGAGATCTTTTGGAACTACTGGGAATGAAAATCCAATAACATAGATTCCTTCATCAAGAAGTTTTGCGGCAAAATTTTGAGCAAGTTTGGCATCATACAACATTACTGCACAAATTGCAGAAGCGGTTGGCTTGATGTCGAAACCCATTTTACTCATTTTTTCCATAAAATATTCTGTGTTACTATGTAATTTGTCTTGTAGGTCATTTGTTTCGCTCATCATTTCAATCATCTTGATACCTGCAGCAGCTACCATAGGTGGAATAGAGTTCGAGAATAGGTATGGGCGAGATTTTTGACGCAACATTTCGACAATTTCTTTTTTTCCAGTAGTAAAGCCACCAATAGCACCACCAAAAGCTTTTCCTAAAGTTCCTGTGATAATTTCAACTTTACCTTTTAGGTTAAAATGCTCAGTAACTCCGCGTCCAGTATGTCCAACAACGCCAGCAGAGTGCGACTCGTCAACCATTACCATTGCATTATATTTATTGGCAAGTTCTATAATTTTGTCTAATGGAGCAACGTTTCCGTCCATTGAGAAAACACCGTCGGTTACAATTAGTTTGTGTTTAGTACCTTTTGCTGCTTGTAGTTGTTCTTCTAAACTTTTCATGTCAGCATTATCATATCTAAATCTTTGAGCTTTACATAGTCTAACGCCATCAATAATTGAAGCATGGTTTAGAGAATCTGAAATTATAGCATCTTCAGGTCCTAATAGTGGCTCAAAAACACCAGCATTTGCATCAAAACATGATGCATATAAAATTGTATCTTCTGTTCCGAAAAATTCTGCAATTTTTTTCTCTAGTTCTTTATGTAGGTCTCCTGTTCCACAAATAAATCTTACTGATGACATACCATATCCGTGAGTATCTAAAGCTGTTTGAGCAGCTTTAATTAATTTAGGATTGTTAGATAAACCTAGGTAGTTATTGGCACAGAAATTAAGCACTTTTTTACCTGTGCTTACTACTATTTCTGCATCTTGTGGGGATACAATTATCCTTTCGGACTTGTATAATCCAGCATCTTTAATATCTGAAATTTCGTTCGTTAAAAACTCTTTAAATTCTTTGTACATATTAGTATATTTTTAAGTGATTACAGATGAACTTCAAAAATACAATTTCTCTTGAATTAAACAAAAATTAATTGTCAGTTATTTGAAAAATATTTGTTATTTGTAAAGATGATTTTCAACATTTATTAAGACGAAAAAGGTTAAAAGAGCTGTGAGCATTGCGCTGGTTGGTTTGTCAGACTTATGTTGGCTGTGGTATTTGTTAAATATTTTTTTAATAATTTTAATAAAAATTAAATTATTGTATTATCTTTGCAGCCCAGTTCGAGAAACTGGAATATTTAATAACTAAAATTAAATGAATTATGGCAGTTAAATTAAGACTTGCAAGACACGGCCGCAAAAGTAAACCTTACTATCACATTATTGTTGCCGACAGTAGAACTCCACGTGATGGAAAATACATTGAAAGAATAGGAGCTTATAATCCTATAACTAATCCTGCAACTATCGAGTTGGATTTTGACAAAGCGTTAGAATGGATGATTAAAGGTGCACAACCTTCTCCCACTGTAAGAAGAATTTTATCTTATAAAGGTGTTTTAATGAAAAAACATCTCTTAGAAGGAGTTAAAAAAGGTGCTTTTAGTGAGATTGAAGCAGAAAAAAGATTTGAAGCATGGTTAGATGAAAAAGAAAATAAAATTTCATCAAAAATTTCTGACCTTTCTGCTAAAGAACGTGCTGAACTGAAAGATAAACTTGAGATTGAAACAAAAATCAAGGAAGAAAGAGCACAGGCAATTGCTAAAAAATATGCACAAGAACTAGAAGACAAAAAGGAAGCGGAATCTGAAGATGCTGAGCAAACTGAAGGAACTGAAGCCGAAGAGCCAAAAGCCGAAGAGCCAAAGGTAGAAGAGCCAAAGGTAGAAGAGCCAAAAGCTGAAAAGCCAAAGGTAGAAGAGCCAAAAGCCGAAGAACCAAAAGCCGAAGAGCCAAAAGCCGAAGAGCCAAAGGTAGAAGAGCCAAAAGCCGAAGAGCCAAAGGTAGAAGAGCCAAAAGCCGAAGAACCAAAAGCTGAAGAGCCAAAAGCTGAAGAGCCAAAAGCCGAAGAAGAAGACAAAAAAGAAAAATAGTGAATGAAATTTGATGAACTCGAATTGTTTGAAGTTGCAAGTGTTATTAAACCTCACGGATTAAACGGATACATTAGTATTAAAACATTCGAGAATTACTCTAATAAGATTTATAATATTGGAATGCCGGTATTTCTAAAAATAGAAGGAATACCGGTTCCTTTTTTTATTGAAGATGTAAAAACTTCTGGAAGAAATGTTTTACTTAAATTAAAAAACATTTGTAATAGCGAACAGGTAGATCGGTTTAGGAGTGCTAGTTTAATGATTACAGAGAAGGATATAATTGAAAATAAATCAGAAGAATTATCAAAATCAGAATTAATAGGATATGCAGTGTATGATGTAAAGTTCGGCTTTATTGGTAATATTAGTTTGTTTAACGACATTCCTGGAAATCCTGTTTTTGAAACCACTTTTGATAATAAAACTATAATAATTCCTTTTGCTGATGATATAATTGTTGAGATAAATTCTAATACAAAAACGGTAAAAATCATTGCTCCTGAGGGATTGATTGATATTTATCTTAATAAATGAGGCAATCTTTTCTATCTCTTTTATTTTTAATTATTTATTGCATATATTTGTAATATATGTAATGCAACCTTTTTTTATGTTAAAAAGTCTCAAGTTATAGTTATAAAAATGCCAGACTTATTAGAAATAATTGCCGGCTGTAAGAAAATGGAGAAACGTGCACAACGATGTCTATATGATATGTATGCTCCTCTGTTTCTTGGTATTGCATTTAGGTATAGTAAGTCGAAAGAAGATGCTGAGGATATTTTGCAAGAATCGTTTGTGAAAATTCTTACAAAAATAAATCAGTATAATGAAACAGGTTCTTTTGAAGGTTGGATGAAGAGAATTGTGGTTAATACTGCCATAAGTCATTATAGAACATCGCAAAAACATGATTTTCATAAAGATTTTGATAATATTTTTGAAACTAATATTGAAAATTATGAGTTAAACGACGATGAGTTTAATCGGGAGGAATTGTTAAGCTGTATTAATAAATTGCCCCCAGGATTTAAAATGATCTTTAATATGTATGCGATAGAGGGATATAAACATCGCGAAATTGCCGAAATGCTTGATATCTCTATTGGCACTTCAAAATCCCAGTATAGTAGAGCAAGAGTAATATTACAAAACAATTTAAATGCATTAAAATTTGATAAAACCAGAGAAAATAAAATAAGTGAAAAATAAACAAAACATAGAAGACATTTTTCGTTCGGAATTTGAGGATTTTACTCAAAAACCGTCCGATAAAGTGTGGAATAACATCAATAAAAAGATGTTTGGACCACGTCTTGAAAGTTTATACCATAATGCTTTTAAAGGATTTAAAATTGCTCCTGCCGAGCAAACATGGCGTAGAATTGCGGCTGCAGTATGGTTTAATCGCTTTATTCATTTTAGTCCTTTCCATTTTAATATCTATTATCTGGGCATTATTCTTACCGCTGTAGTAGGAACTGTTGTTACAGTAAATAATAATCCTAACATGGATTTTTTCCATTTTGGCGATAACTTTGCTAATCAAATAGAAATCGAGAAAATTGACAATCTTGATAATAAACTTGATATTTGGAATTTGAGAGATGCTAAACCCAATTACTTTGATATAAGCGACCAAAAACTTGAGTTAGGTAAAGTAGATAAACCGAATAATCAAGTAGATAATATTCTTGAGCAAGAGAACACTAATTCATATCAGGCAAAAGAACAAGGAGTTGATAACCAGACTGACACTAATTTATTTCAAGTAAAAAAACTCGCAGAACTTAATCAAAATATTGGTGATAATACTAATCAAACTGGAGAAACGCAAAATGAGATTAAAGCGAATATGGGGGCAAATATTAATGAAAATCAAGACGAGTTAAGTCAAAATAGTCCTAACACTACTTATTATAAATTAAATAAACTTGCCTTAAATAGCATTTATTCTCTTACTTATGCACCAACTGTTTATGATATTGCTGATGAATTTATGGCAGGAATACCTAAATTAGATATTATTTCTTATGATACTCTAGGTGTTGATTATAAAGGGAAACCTATAATTTCGGAAAAATCTTATTTTGCTATTGATATTTTCTTTAATCCTTTTTTACAAAATTACAATAATGCACTATTAAACACCGAAATGCAAGCAAATCTTGACACATATAACAATAATATTAATCCTAATATATCATTCAATACAGGTATTGGTATTGCTTATTCTTATAATAAATATAGACTTGAGACAGGCATAGCATATCAACAATTACATGAAAGTTTTTCTGCAAATATTAATATGTATGAAACAACGACTCATCAAGATTATAATTATTTTTCTGAGGAAATTTGGGAGCCTTATACTATTCTAATTTTAGATATTGATGAGTTTATTCAAGGCAATATTGTTTATACAGAATATCACGATTCGATACTGGCTATGGTTCCTGATAGCACACTTATTAGTTATACCGACTCTCTTTTGGTAAATAAAGATATAAAAATTTCTAATACATATCATTTTCTTGATTTCCCATTGGTAGGTGGTTATGAGTTTGATGTAGGTAAGTTTTCTGTTACACCTAAGGCTGGACTTATAACCAGTATTTTAATTTCCAAAGGTGGACAATATTATGATATCTCACAAAACAGTGTTGCAGAGATAGCTAATTGTCCTGATACAAAATTTATGTTTGATTATTATGCTGCAATTAATTTACAATATAAAATAGGTAAACATTTTGCAATTTATATCGAACCACACTTGAGAGGAGATATTAACTCGAAGTATCAAAAATCTTATGTTATAAGTCAGAAAATTCAAAAATATGGCTTAAAAACTGGTGTATATATCAAATTTTAATGAGTATTGTAAAAATAAATATTGTTTTAATATTGATATTTGGCATATCTATTAAATTATTGGCGGTTTGTGAAGCCGATTTTAATTTTGAAAATCCAGAAGAAGGAATGGTAATAAATTTTGTTAATTTATCATCAACCGAAAGTCAGGGAACAACTCACTACTATTGGGATTTTGGAGATGGAGAAACAAGTGCTGAAAAAAATCCTAGTCATGAATATAGTATTCCAGGAATATATACGGTAAGTCTTAGTATGATAAGTTCTGATTTGTGTTATGATTATAAGTTACGAAAAGTGTATGTTGGTATTCCACCGACTTCGCCTTATTGTGAACTCCAAATATTATTTGAAACACAAAATGCAAGTGCTCCGAATTACAATAATGGGCAAGCTTATGTTTATGCCTTCTCAGACGTGCCATGCTGCTATTATGCTTATTGGAGTAATGGTATGGTAGGAGAAACAATACATAATTTAGAGCCTGGAACGTATTGTGTTACTCTAACTAACGGAGAACAATGCTATGGCGTTAATTGTGTTACAATTGGTTATGATAATGATTGTGATGCTGCTTTTACAATAGATTCCTCTTCTTTTTCTTTTTTAGATGGTGCATATCGTTTTATAAATAACTCACAAGGTTTAGCTGATTTTTATTATTGGGATTTTGGAGACGAAAGCTATAGTTACGGATATAATCCTCTTCATGTTTATAGTGAATCTGGGACATATAATGTTTGTCTCGAGATGCATACACAATATGGTTGTGAGGATTTGTTTTGTAAAGAATTAACAGTTGGACAAACTTACCCCTCGACATCTAATTTGCATGGGAATGTTACTGCTGGAGAGAGCCAGCTGCCAGATGGAATAGCAGTTTTATATAAGGTCGAAAATAATGTGTTTACTGCAATAGATTATTCTATTATTAGCGAAGGGCATTATGTTTTTGAGCATTTGTTAAAGGAAAATATGTATATTACGCATTTGATACCACATTTTGAGACTGATGAGACTTATTTCCCAAAATATTTGCCTACATACTCTGATAATGCTGTTTTGTGGCAAGATAACAGTATGATAAATTTATTTGTAGATACCGTTTATAATACTCAGCTTTATTCGTATAACGATATATATTATAATTTGGGTACAATCTCTGGCACAGTTCTATACGACGATCTTTCGGCTTATGAGCAAGATGTTTTTGCTACATCATGGATTGAGACAGTTAACCCTCAACAAGGATTGGCTGCAAATATTGTTGTACTTTTAAAAAATCAACAGCATCAGGTATTAGATTTTTGTTTAAGCTCCGAGACGGGTAAATATAGTTTTCAAAATCTTGAGTATGGAATTTATTATGTATCTGTCGAAAAAGCTGGCTTAAATAGTGATGAAATTATGATAGAATTATCTGAAAACTCGCCAGAAAGCATTCAAAATAATTTTAATATTGGAGGCATAAACATTAGCGGATTAAATTATATAGATTGTGATAGTGAGATTAATATTTCGCCAAACCCATGCACTGAATTTATCAATTTGACTAATCTAAGGTCTAAAAGTACTGTTATATCACTAATTAGTTCTGATGGGAAATTATTGAAATCTTTTACATCAAAACGAGCATCTGAGTATATTGATATGTCAAGCTATTCTAACGGATTGTTTACTTTAAAAATTGAGACTGATAATGACGTTGTGATAAAAAAACTAATTAAGTTTTAACCCATATTATTTAAATTTAAGATTTTGCTCTAACCTAATTAAACAAATATTTTACTAAACATTAATGATTAAATATGCAACCATTTTTCATATTAATGTGTTTGAGTAATATAACCCACACTATTACTTTCTGTGTGGTATAAAGCTTACTCTTAAGTGTGACGGCAATCTATTTATAGTAAGCAAATTTGGGTGCTCTCCGCACCCAAATTTATTTGGTCTTTGTTTTGTTATTAATTGTAGAACTTACAAATCAAACTAAAAAGAATAATACGGGATTTACTACTCAACGACTATTTTTTGTATAATATTATTGTATTCAGATCCTTCTATTTTGATTAAAAAACCCATTTAAAAAACTACCTAGATTCACTGTAATTTCATTACTATTTTTCGCTTGAAACATTAAATTACCTAAAAGATTGAGAAGTTATATAGTTTTTTTGCGGACACTATATATAAGTGTTTTTTATTTTATAAAATCAGCTATTAATTTATCAATACTTATAAGATATTGCATTTATCCCGCATTATTACCTTCGGTGAGGGCTAAAGCCGTTCACCGTTTTTTGTAGAATATGTTAGTAAATGTCAGATTGTCAAACATTTATATTGTTTATCAAAAGTCATTAATGCACCCAAATTTTAGTGCTGCTTGCAATTGTCTTTGTGCATCTACTGCGTTGCTAACTTATTGAACCTTTAGCTCACGACCAAAGGGAGTAAATACATTTGTATAACTGCAAAGTTAGGCGCCTTACTTCTCCGTTAGCTAACGGATCAGCACAGGTGTATCTACACAAAGCTAATCGCATGAACGGCGAAGCCTTCACGAAGTAATAATGCGGGTTATTCGATTTTTACGTTCTTTGTTAGGCTTAGTAAAAAAGATTGTTGAACTTTGTTTTTCGTCGTGTGAAGCATACTTGTTTGCAGACACTAATTAAATTTTATCTGATATTATCAATGTTTACAAATACATTGTCCTCAATATCTATCATCGCGTTTATCAGATAAACTCCCTCATAAGATTTAATGTCATTAATCCTTATTTCTTTTTTATAAATAATGCCTGTATCCAATAATTTTTGTCGTTTTGTCCCAGCCAATAGAGTACTCGCCGGAGTGTAAAGTTTGCCATCAATATCTTTAAAAACGACATTTGAATAAGAGGTATCTGTAACAAGGGAGTTCTTCACTATTAAAATATCATCACACTCATTGTGTTGTCTTAATAATTCATTGATTTTATCACGATTTTTGTATTTATAGCTGTATTCAATAGTGTTGTGCTCTACTAAGGCCAAGCTTTGGATATTTCGTAATTTATACGTTTCAAAATGTATAGAAATAATTTCTTTGGCATACACAATTCTACACTTTACTAACTTATTCCGCAAATCAATAGGAATAATGTTGTTTGTCAAGTTAACAATTAATGGTTTAGAGAAAAAATGCAATGTAGTTCGATAAATTCGTTCAAGCTGATCTTGAATGTCAATAAATGTTCCATTTTTTACCTTTAGTACTTCTACAAAAATAGGCTCTGTCATATAATAGGGAGATATATCTTATCTAAAACTTCTTGATATTCTTTTTCGCAAATGCTGTCAATTGTTACACCTCCTCCGCTTCTAAAGAACATGTTTTTACCGTCTATTTCTATAAATCTTATAAGTACAGTAGTATCTAGTGTTTTGCCATCAAAATATCCAGCAATTCCACAGTAATAACCTCTTGGCTGTACCTCTGCCAAACTTATGTACTCTATTGTCTTAGTTTTGGGCGAGCCAGTGATTGATGCAGCAGGCAAAAGTGAAAATATTATATCCCCCATTCGGGACATATAGTCATTTGGTAATTTCCCAACAATTTCTGAACTAACCTGAAGCAGCGTTCTGTTTTGCGATTCAATTTGATCGATATATCTAAATCGTTTGATACCTACATTATGAGCGACAGAGCTAAGTTCTTCGGAAACTAATTGTACCGTGGCAGTATGTTCTGCTATTTCTTTAGAATCGTGTAAAACAACCTGTTCTGCATTTGGTATTGATGCATCAATGGTCCCTTTCATTGGATTTGAGGATATTATGCCGTTTTCTATTTTAACGAAACGCTCTGGCGAAAAACATATAAATTTGCCTGGAACATAAATACGATATGGCGACTGACTACGAAAAAACATTTCACTACAATTGATATTTGTACTTATTGGTGTGCGGGCAGTAAGATTAATTACATTAATCTCGCCGCTTTTTAAACCTTGTTGAGCTAATTCAAACATTAAACGATATTCTTCTTTTGCAATTGGGTAAACCGTTAATTCTATGTTCTGGCGAACTGCCTGTTTCGATGATTTGTTAGCAATACCCTTGAAGTGAAAAAGTGCTTCGCTTTGGTTCAGTGGATTGTCTATAAATAGTCCTTCAGACATTTCGTAGTTGATGGCAAAAAAGAAAGGAGTTTGTTGCGATGAAGCTTTATTAATTTGCTTGCGAACTTGTTCCGTGTCGATAAACTTCATAGTGTAGGTTAGTGTTAAGCGGGAGCAAATGTATAAAATTTTTTACAAAACTTAAATAAAATTAAAGTGATGTTAAATTTCAGAACTCCTAATCTATTCCCAATTCCGCAATCCGCAGATTTATAGATTCGTCTCAAACTTATAGTAGCCCGCATTATTCATACGATTAGCTTTGTGTAGCTGGTAGGCGTCGAAACTTGCAGATATATCCTTATATTTACTCACATTTTTTTTTATATTTATAGGTGTTCGTGAGCTAAAGGTTCAAGAGTTTCGCAACGAAGCAGATGCACAAAGATAATTGTAAGCTTTCTCAAAATTTGACTAATAATAAAACCACAAACATCTTGTCAAGCCCCTGACTAACAACTCATTATAAACCAACCAAGAATAATGCGATGAACGGCTTTAGCCCTCACTGAAAGTAATAATGCGGGGTAGAATTTTGACTTTACGTTGCCGAATAAAAATCCAATTCTATTTCTGTCAGTAAATTGAAGGTAATATAAACGTTAATGAATAAACAAATAAAAAGGAAATTAATTGAATACGTCAAAAAAGTGCAAGTAGCAGATAATCATCCTTAGGTTAAAAGCTCTCAAAATTAACGATCCCAATTAATCAAGCTTTTTTGCGTCTTTTACTTTTTGTTTTAATAAAGCAATATCAAGCACGTCTTTTATTGTTGAAACATAATTAAATTTTACGCCTTTAATGTAGATGTTTTTTATTTCTGCGATATCCTTTTTATTATCTTCGGATAGTATTATTTCGTTTATACCTGCACGTTTAGCGGCTAGTATTTTTTCTTTAATTCCACCTACTGGCAATACCTTTCCTCGTAGTGTAATTTCACCTGTCATTGCGATGTTTTTCTTAACCTTACGCTGCGTGTATGCCGAAGCTAATGCTGTTGCCATAGTAATACCTGCTGATGGTCCGTCTTTAGGAATTGCTCCTTCAGGTACGTGTAGGTGAATATTCCATGATTCAAATATTTTATTATCTATTTTGAGGTAATCAGAATTTGATTTAATATATTCGAGTGCAATACTTGCAGACTCTTTCATTACATCACCTAAATTACCAGTAATTGTTAAATTACCTTTACCTTTTGATAGGCTAGTTTCGACATAAAGAATTTCACCTCCAACTGCAGTCCATGCTAATCCTGTAACAACGCCTGCAATATCTTCGTCTATATGTTTTTCTTTTTGAAATTGAGCAACTCCTAGATATTCATATATTTGCTCTTCGCTAATTGTTTCGGGGAGGGCTTCTTTAAGTCCTATTTTTTTCGCAATTCGACGCGAAAGTTTGGCAATGTTTTTATCTAATCCTCTAACACCAGACTCACGAGTATATCCTTCAATAATTTCAACTATTGCTTTATCTTCAATTTTTATGTTAGTGTTATTTATTCCATGATTATCAAATTGCTTTGGTATAAGATGTCTTTTTGCAATTTGAAGTTTCTCCTCAACTATATAACCACTAACATCAATAAGCTCCATACGATCTCGAAGTGCAGGGTTTATGCTAGTGATTGTATTGGCTGTAGCAATAAACATAACTTTTGATAAGTCGTATTCTACTTCGAGAAAATTATCATGAAAAGCTGTGTTTTGTTCTGGATCTAGTACTTCAAGCAGTGCTGATGAGGGGTCTCCTCTAAAATCGTTACCAACTTTATCTATTTCATCAAGAACAAAAACTGGATTAGAAGACTTTGCTTTTCTAATATTTTGCAAAATTCGTCCGGGCATAGCTCCAATATAGGTTTTTCTATGTCCTCTAATTTCAGATTCGTCATGCACACCACCAAGTGACATTCTGACATACTTTCTATCTAAAGCTCTTGCAATACTTTTTCCTAATGATGTTTTACCAACCCCCGGAGGTCCGTATAAACATAAAATAGGTGATTTGAGGTCTCCTTTTAGCTTTAACACAGCGAGATGTTCTAATATTCGGTCTTTAACTTTATCTAAGCCATAATGGTCTTCATTAAGAATTTTTTTAGCTCTCTTTAAATTAAAGTTATCTTTTGTGTATTCGCTCCATGGTAAATCAAGCATTGTGTGTAAATAATTAATTTGAACCGAAAACTCTGCCGATGCAGGGTTTAAGTGATCGAGTTTCTTAAGTTCTTTATCAAAATGCGATGATATTTCTTTTGTCCATTTTTTCTTTGATGCACGTTCTTTAAGCTCTTTTTTCTCTTGTTCTGCTGGACCTCCACCAAGTTCTTGTTGAATAGTTTTCATTTGTTGATGCAACAAGTACTCTTTTTGTTGTTTATCAAGTTCTTTTTTTACTTTAATTTGAATATCATTCTTTAATTTAAGCATTTGAACTTGGTTTGACAGATATTCTAATAATTTGACGGCTCGTTCACTTATGTCTCCTATTTCTAGTAGTTTTTGCTTGTCTGCTGGAAGAATATCGCTATTTGAACAGATAAAATTGATTAAGAAAAATGAATTATCAATATTTTTTATTGCAAATGATACTTCGTGAGGGATTGTAGCACTAAGTTTTACAATTTTTAAAGATAAATCTTTTAATGAAGATACAATTGCCTGAAAATTCTTATCGTTTTCGTGTTGTTTATTTTCAGGTATATAATTTACTTTAGCTTTGTAAAAAGGCTCTGTTTGTGTTATTTCTTCGATTTTGAAACGTCTTTTTCCTTGAATTATTACTGATATTGTGTTATCTGGCATTTCGATAACTTTCAATATTTCTGCAATTGTTCCAATCTCATTTATGTCTGAGGGTGTTGGCTCTTCGACTTCGGCTTCTTTTTGTGAAACAGCTCCAAACAACTTGCTGTTGTTTTGGATGCTTCTAATAAGATTAAAGGAGCCTTCACGTCCTATTGTAAGAGGAATAACAACGCCTGGAAATAATACAGTGTTTCTTAATGGTAATATTGGTATATCATTGGGATATACTTTTAAGTCTTTTTCGTCGTCGTTAAAAATATTGGTTACTATTGGAATAATATCAGAGTCTTGCTCATCATTCCCGTGTATCATGTTAAATAAATCGTTATTTTTTATTTGTCCCATAGTTTTATGTCAAAATGGCATTAAATTGTTTATAAAAATATTTATAATGTATTGGCAATACTTATGCCAAGACTTTTGTGTTTGCAAGAAAACTCGATAATTACCTTAAGTAGTTTTGAAAGTCATATTATTAGAGACTGTTTACTTAAAGTTTGTTTCTCGCTAGCAATACTTAAACACTTATTTAGTACAAATGTTTAAAATTTACGATAACTCGCTGTTTGCTTAAATATGTGTTCGTAAATGTCTTTGTCTGTTTGGGTAAGTTCTATATTTCTTCGCATCATAACTTTTTGCATAACATCAAAAGCTGTTTTAAGATTGTATTCGCTTAATCCGGCATATCCGCCCCACGAAAACGAGGGGATAAAATTACGAGGGAATCCGCTTCCAAAAATATTTGCCGAAAATCCAATTACTGTTCCAGTATTAAACATTGTATTTATACCACATTTGGAATGATCCCCCATTATTAAACCACAAAATTGAAGTCCTGTATTTTTAAATCTTCCGCTTTCGTAATCCCAAAGTTTAACAATAGCATAATTGTTTTTGAGATTTGAATTGTTACTATCTGCCCCAATATTGCACCATTCACCAATTACTGCATTGCCCAAAAATCCATCGTGAGCTTTATTTGAAAATGCAAAAAACACTGAATTATTTATTTCTCCACCAACTTTACAATCTGGTCCAATTGTAGTTGATCCATATATTTTTGCTCCCATTTTAATCTCGGAATTTTCACATATTGCAAATGGACCTCTAATATTTGACCCTTCCATGATTTTAGAATTTTTTCCAATATATACAGGACCTTCTGTGGTGTTTATTGTGGTACATTCAACAAAGCAACCGTCTTCAACAAAAATTGGATGCTTTCCAAATACTGTATTTGTTGGAGAAAGTTCGGCAGATTTCCTTCCAGAGCAAATTATATTATAGTCTTCTGCAATCATCTGACCATTAAGACTAAAAACATCTGTATTTGATTGTATTATTGTTAAGTCTTGATTGTATTCAATATGCTTTTCGGGAATAATATCGATATTTTTGCTCGTAAGAGTATAGGCAATAATTTCACCATCTTTTGTTAGTGCCGCGTCGTTAAGATTTTTAAGAGCTTTGATAAAGTTGTGATTGGGAATTACATTTGCTTGTACAAGTATCGAATTTGGAGTAATTGAATAAGAGTATTTGTTTTGGAGATATTTTTCTGTAATAATACCAGGCTTTACTTCTGTAAGTTTCTCCCACTTTTCTTTGATAGTAAGTATTCCGACTCTATAATCTGCAATTGAACGAGTGTAAGAAAGAGGTAAAAAACGTTTATAAAATCCTTTGTCTGACAATATAATATTCATAGTTTATTATTATTTGTATAGTTCAAAGATAAAAAAAAGCTCCCGAATTCAGGAGCTTTTTTTTTATATTATTATGAAAATTAATTTTTACCTTCTTTTCTTTGGTCAAGATGTTTTTGATAGCGATTACGGAATTTATCAACTCTACCTGCTGTATCAACAAGTTTAATTTTACCAGTATAAAAAGGGTGAGATGTGTTTGAAATCTCAAGTTTGTATAATGGGTATTCAACGCCGTCAATTTCGATATTCTCTTTTGTATGAGCAGTTGATTTAGTGATAAAAACATTATCGTTTGACATGTCTTTAAATGCCACTAATCTATAATTTTCAGGATGTGTATCTTTTTTCATTTTATAAAATTTTAAAACTTTTCTACATTCGGGCTGCAAAGATAAGCAGGATTATTTAATTACCAAAGAAATAATCATTTATTTTTTGTTTACAGATTATTTTACATACCGTTATCAGCACCTTCCATTATTTGTTCTCCACCGTTGTCGCTTCTTTTTTTAAAATCGTTAATTTTGTATGTAACTGAGATATTAAACATTGGCATTTTTGGCTGTCTTAGGCTGTATGAATAAATATTTGCGGTTTCTGTGGTAGTTTCGCGTTTCATAGTTAAAAAAGCATTTCGTACATTTATGCTAACAGACAGTTTGCGATCAAGGAACTCTTGTCTCACGCCAATATTTGCCATCCACATTGCTTCGCGAGTACTTTGAGCCGAAATCGAAGGGCCTCGGTAAAATGCTCCTACTTGAATGCTTGTCCCCGATTTTTTTAGGCGAAATGTATTGTTTAAACGTGTTCGCCAAGTAATAGTGTTTTTAGAGTCGTATAGTTCAGATATTATCTCATAGTAGTAAACTGTACCGCTTAAATTCAAATTATACCAACTTGTGAGGTTTAAGTTTGCCATTAGTTCACCTCCTATTGATAAATCTTCACCAATATTATCAAACGACATTAAATATATACTTGGGTCGGGTTCGTAAACTTGTGTTATGCGTTCTATTTTATTATTCGTTTGACGTGCATATCCCTCTAGTGAAATAAAGTTTGCACCAAATTTCTTTTGAAGGCTTAAGTCAAAAGAGTTAGTATATTCAGGCAATAAATTCGGGTTACCTTTTCTAATATTATTAGGGTCTATAAGTTTTACAAAAGGATCCAGATACCATCCTCTGGGACGTTCTAAACGCCGACTGTAACTTGCTAATAACTGCATATCGGCAGGTAATTGATAAGACAAGTGTACTGACGGAAAAAAGTCAAACTTGTCGTATTGCCATTTTTGATCGGTTGATGTTTGATGAAATAATCTATCGGTATATTCGGTTCGCAGACCAAACTGATATCCAAGTTTGTTCCAAAAATTTGAAAACATTAGGTATCCGGATTGTATGTTTTGTGAGTATGTATAAGGATTTAATTGAGTGGTGTCATCTATCCATTCTGTTGCACTTAATGTTTGTAAACGATAGTCATTGTCTTCTGCTGAATATTTTATTTGATAGCCAGCTTCAAATTTAGCTTGTTCAAATAAAGGGAGAACATAATCTGCTTTTCCTGTTAATGTTTTGCCATTACCAATTTCTATATTGCGGTATTCAGATATTATATTTCCTAATGGATTGGCTTCTGCATCTGTTACTTCTTCGTTGTAAGTGCTATTCTCGTCTTTGGCATCTCCAGAAATACTACCATAAATTTGTAATTCGTGTCCAGGGTCTTTAAATTTTTTCATATAATTTATATCGCCTGAAAAATATGATCTTTGAGCAAGTAATGAGTTGTCCGAAAGGTAGTAATATTGGTTAAATTGGTTTTCACCAGCGAGATAAAATGATTCTGCCCAAGTGTCTCCACCTCTGCCAAACCCACTAATCCCATAGCGACCCGAAATTGTAATAATTTCATTATCATTTAAATAAATATCTAAACCAGCTCTACCACTGCCCGATTGTCTTCTGTGATAATTACTAGATGTATTGTTTAAGTTAAAGCTAGTGTCTCCTCCGAGGAAAGTTTCACTATTACTTATGCCATCTCCTTCAAATATTCTGTTTCCATATTCTCCACCAACAAAGAAATTTATTTTTTCTGTTCTAAAATTAAAAAGAGCATTTGCTCCATAGGAGTTATATGTTCCGTAGTTTGCAGATATTTGACCATTATAGCCTTGACGTTTATCTTTTTTCAAGACAACATTTATAATTCCTCCAACTCCGTCTGCTTCATATTTTGCCGAAGGATTGGTTATAATTTCTATTGATTCAATTGTGTTTGCAGGAATTTGTTGAAGAGCTTCGCTCCCTTGTATAGGACTTGGTCGGCCATCAACTAGAACAAGAAAACTCTCTGTTCCTCTGAGGCTTACATTACCGTCCATATCGGTTTCTATTGAAGGTACGTTTTCTAAAACCTCTACCGCACTAGCACCAGCAGAAATAATATCCTGATTTACATTAACTACTTTTCTGTCCAAGCGATAATCAACATGATTTACATTTGCTTCAATATTAATTTCATTAAGCATTTCGGCATTGATTGCAAGGTTTATCTTACCTAGGTTTAATTCTTTGTTATCTGGTTTGATAAGTATTTCTGGAATAATATGTTTGCCATAACCAATAAAATTTATTTCAACAAAAAACTTACCGTATTTAATTTTATCAATTCTAAAATAACCATTTTTGTTTGTGATGCCGCCGCTTACTATACTTGAGTCTTTTTTACTGTAGATTACTATATTCGCAAATTCGATAGGAGAGCCATTCTTTTTTTCTAATACATAGCCTGTAACAACACCCTCAGGTGTTTTTTTGTTATTTTGATTTGCGTTGTGAGCTTTTTGTGCGAAACTGAGATTGAAAAATAGTATCGCTAAACTTAAAATAAATAAATGTTTCATTAATTTTTGAGAATATGATTAAGTTACTTAGACCGAAAAGTCTTTAAAAGGTTTAAAAATAGTGATGATTTATTCAACGAGGATAATAATTTTATTTTTTTTACACTCAACTAATCCGCTATTAATATCAAAAGTAATTTCTTGGTCATCTGGTTTGCGAATGGTAATAACACCTTTTTCGAGAGTTGAGACGATAGGAGCGTGATTGTTAAGTATTTGAAAAGAGCCTTTAGTCCCCGGTACTCGTATCATAGTAGTTTCTCCGGCAAATAGGTTTTTTTCTGGTGTTATTATTTCTACTTTCATAATTATTTTGATTCATTAAGGATTTTCTCACCTTTTTCAATAGCATCTTCTATTGTACCTACAAGGTTAAATGCCGATTCGGGTAAGTGATCTACTTCACCATCTAAAATCATGTTAAATCCTTTTATTGTATCCTCTATTTTAACAAAAACACCTTTTAATCCTGTAAATGCTTCGGCAACATGGAAAGGTTGCGATAAGAAGCGTTGTACTCTTCTTGCACGGTGCACGATTAATTTGTCTTCATCAGAAAGTTCGTCCATACCAAGAATAGCAATAATATCTTGAAGTTCGGTGTATCTTTGTAAAATATTAATAACTTTTTGTGCTGTGTTATAATGATCATCTCCAACAACTTCGGCAGATAATATTCTTGATGATGAGTCTAATGGGTCAACCGCAGGATAGATACCTAATTCAGCAATTTTACGGCTTAAGACTGTTGTAGCATCTAAGTGTGAGAAAGTTGTAGCAGGAGCTGGGTCTGTAAGGTCATCAGCAGGCACATAAACCGCTTGTACGGAGGTAATGGATCCTGTTGTTGTTGATGTAATTCTTTCTTGCATTTCGCCCATTTCGGTTGCTAATGTAGGTTGATATCCTACTGCCGAAGGCATACGCCCAAGAAGAGCCGAAACTTCTGAACCAGCTTGTGTAAAACGGAAAATATTATCGACAAAGAAAAGTATATCTCTACCGCTAGTTTTACTAACACCATCGCGAAAACTTTCGGCGATAGTTAACCCTGATAGTGCTACACGGGCACGAGCTCCTGGAGGTTCATTCATTTGTCCAAACACCATTGATAACTTGGAGCTTTCAAGTTCTTTGATATCTACTTTTTCTAAATCCCATGAACCTTTTTCCATGCTTTCTTTAAATTCGGCACCATATTTTATAATATCTGTTTCTATCATCTCACGTAAAAGATCATTTCCTTCACGAGTACGTTCTCCCACGCCAGCAAAAACAGATAACCCTTCGTATCCAATAGCAATATTATTGATAAGCTCTTGTATTAATACGGTTTTTCCAACACCTGCTCCACCAAATAGACCAATTTTTCCTCCTTTTGAGTAGGGTTCAATTAAATCGAGAACTTTGATACCTGTATATAAAACTTCGACTTCTGTGCTAAGGTCTTTAAATGTGGGAGGTTGTTGATGTATTGGGTAACCACCCTCTTTTGATAATTGAGGCATACCATCTATTGTATTCCCAATTACATTCATTAAACGACCTTTTACTTGATCGCCTATAGGCATTTTAATTGGAATTTTAGTATCATAAACTTTCATTCCTCGACTTAAACCATCGGTTGAGTCCATTGCAATTGCTCGAACAGTATGTTCGCCAATATGCTGTTGGCACTCAACTATAAGAGTACTACCGTCTTCTCTTTTAATTTCAAGTGCATTATGAATTTGAGGAATATCTGTTCCTGATTTTTCAAAACTTACATCAATAACAGGTCCGATTACCTGTACAATTTCACCTATAGTTTGACTCATCATTATAAAACTAAAATTATTATAAAACAAAAATATAAACTTTATTTGCAAAACAAAACAACAAAGGACATATTATAATAATTTTAACATAAAATTATATAATCATACTAATTTATAGTATTTAAAAATCTTTAATAAAATGTGATTTTGTGTCTAATTGTTTAGGAGTCGCGTTGTTTTAGCGAAAGAGCATAATTATATAAAACCTGCTTTTTTGAAGACGCAACCTCTAATTTTTCAAAACTCTTAAAGGCAGTTTTAAAGTACTTGTTCATGAGGTCTTTAGAGTGCTTATGTACATTTAATTCTTTATATATTTTTGTTACAGATTTGATTTTTTCTGTTGGCTTAGAATTTTTGTTAGATATCCAGTAGTTAAGATCCTTTTGTTGTTCTTTATTTGCTAATTCAAGAGCTTTAATTAGTAAATATGTTTTTTTATTAGCAAGTATATCTCCTCCAATTTTTTTTCCAAATATTTTAGGATTTCCAAAAGTATCTAGCAAATCGTCTTGTAATTGAAATGCTAGCCCTAGATTTTCGCCAAAATCGTAAATGTTTTCTATGTTGTTTTTAGTTGTGTTTGAACATATTGCTCCAATTTTAAGACTCGCAGCTAATAAAACAGCCGTTTTTAATCTGATCATTTTAAGGTATTGTGCTTCACTTACATTTGAAGTTGTTTCAAAATTCATGTCGTATTGTTGCCCTTCACATATTTCTAAGGCTGTTGTAGAAAAAACATCTAAAATATCACGTAAGTTATTTTTTGATTTGCAAATATATTTATACGCAATTACTGACATTGCGTCGCCACTTAGTAATGCTATGTTTTCGTTCCATTTAACATGTACCACAGGTTTATTTCTACGGACAAGTGCTTTATCCATCATATCGTCGTGTAAGAGAGTAAAGTTATGGAATATCTCAATCCCTAATGCAGCGTTTATAACGTCTTCATATTTGCCTTCAAACAGTTCATTAGCCATTAAGCATAGTAAAGGACGAATTCTTTTACCTCCAACATTTATTGAATAATAGATAGGATCGTATAAGTTTTTTGGTGTTTTACCAAAATCTAATTTAGATAAGTCTTGGTTAAAACGCTCTATGAGTTCTTGACTATTTTGCATATAACTATAAATTGTTAAGTTCAAACAAACCTTTGTCTAATATTTTCTTTAAGCCTTGATCTAAGCTTATTGGAGGTCTATCTAGTATTTTAATCATTTCCGAATTATCTGGTAGCCGTCTTGTCATATCTCCGTCTTTTAATGGCGGCAAGTGTATAATCTTAGATTGCGAATTTGTTATTTTTATAATTAATCTAGCGAGGTCTATAATTGGTGTTTCTATTGAGTTGCCAATATTTACTACATCATTAATAAAAAGATCGTTATATGCAATTTTTGTTGTTGCTTCAATATTGTCATCAATGTAGCAAAACGTTCTGGTTTGTTGTCCTTGGCCATAAATCGTAATATCTTTATCGTTTAGGGCTGCTATTAAGAATTTACTGATTACGAAATCTTTACTTTGTTTTGGTCCATAAGTATTAAAAAATCTAAATATTGTAAAATCTAAATTATATTCTTTTGAGTATGAGCGTAAATATGCTTCACCAAGATTTTTGACTATAGCATAAGGTAATCTGGAGTTTAGCGGTGTTGTATGTGCATTTTGTGGAAATTCGACAGGTTCTCCGTAAACTTCTGATGAGGATGCATAAAAAACTCTTCGGACTCCAATATTTTTACTAATTCTACAAATATTTTCGATACCTCTAATATCTCTAAGAACGCTAACGGGATTTTCTTGTGTTCGTTGCACTCCAACCATTGCTGCATAATGGAAAACGTAATGAAACTGAAAAGATAGCATTACCTCAAGTATCTCTTTGTAGTCGTTTACGTCGCCTTTGATAAACCTTAAGTTCTGTGTTTGGTCGGGGAGTTTGTTATAAGTACTTGTTGAGAGGTTGTCTATTATAATTACTAAGTTTTCGGGATCCTTTGCGAGTTTGTTAGCTAGTGAGCTTGCAATAAAACCAGCACCACCAGTAATAAGAATTTTGCGTTTGAATGAGTGTCTTGAAATATTTGTTCTCATATTATTTTTTGATTTTAAGTTCATCAAGATCTAACTCGTCTTCTTCGTCATATATTTGGAGTAGAGGTTCTCTATAAACTTTTTTATTTAATTTATTTTCGAGGGATAATAGCATTGTTGGAAGTACAACTAGGTTGCAAATCATTGCTACTAAGAGTGTTACAGAAATCAAAAGTCCTAAGGCTTTTGTTCCGCCAAAACTTGATGCTGTAAAAATTAAAAACCCAAAGAAAAGTACAGCAGAAGTGTACATCATGCTGGTACCAGTTTCTTGCATAGCTTTACGTACCGAAGTACCCATATCGCAATTATTGTGCATATATTCTTGACGATATTTTGTGAGAAAATGTATGGTACCATCAACTGAAATTCCTAAAGCTATACTAAAAACTAAAATAGTTGAGGGTTTAATAGGAATGCCAAAATATCCCATTAATGCAGCAGTTATAAGCATAGGAATTATGTTCGGAACTAATGCTATAAGAACCATTTTTGTGGATCTTTGCAATGCATACATTAGTAAAGTTATTATAAGTAAGGCTAGAGATAAACTGATAAATAAATTGTTTATTAAGTAAGTTGTACCTGTAAAGTAAACAACGGTAGAGCCTGTTATAATTACATCGTATTTATCTTTAGGGAAAATTTCAAAAATATCTTTTTTTATTTTGGGTAATAAGTCTTTCATTCGGTTTGTTCCTATATCTGCAATGTTTAAACTAATTCTAGTGATAGTAAAAGAGCTGTCAATAAATGATTTTGCCAAATCTGCGTTACCGTCTTTTGGAAGTCGTGATAATATGGTTTCGTATGTTTTTGGATTGGGAGGAAGACAGTATTTTTCTTCTTTACCTTTGCTATATGCTTGGTATAAAAATTTGATGGCATCGGCTACCGATAAAGATCGTGATAATTCATTGTAAGCACTGAGTCTTTGTTGTAAAGAGTCAATCTTTTCGATTTGATAAATCATTTCTGTTCCCTTTAGCGAGTCTTTTGATTGAACAGCAATTTCAAGAGGACTAACACCTCTAAAATGCTTTTCTAGGTATTTTAAATCCAAAGAAAGTTCAGCACTTTCGGGTACGTCGTCCATAATATATCCAGTTCTTTCAATTAGTGTTACACCGAACGAAGCAACTAAAAATATTATGACAACTGCAATATAAACTTTGGGTCTATGGTTTGTAACTATTTTGTTTAATACACTTATTACATTTGTTATTAGTTTGCTTTTAAGATGTTTGGTGTATTTGTTTGAAGGTGGTTGTAAAAAACTAAATACTGATGGTATTATGATAAGTGCCGAAATAAAGGCAAAAATAATTCCAGATGAAGCAATAATTCCAAAATGCACTAGTAAAGAGGTGTTAGTGATTGTGAAAGTTCCAAATCCAGCTGCGGTTGTTAAATTGCTTAAAAAAACCGCACTTCCAATTCGAGAAATAACTCTTTGCAAAGCAAGTATTTTATTCCCATGGGCAACAGTTTCACTGTGATATTTATTAAGTAAAAATATAGTGTTCGGAATTCCTATTACAATTAGTAGAGGCGGTATCATTCCAGTTAGAACAGTGATTTTAAAACCTAATATGCCCATTAGCCCCAGTGCCCAGATTACACTAACGCCAACAACAATCATAGCTACACCAATAACTTTGAAAGATCGGAAAAATAAGTACAATATTATTATTACTATTAAAACTGCAAGGATAATAAATAAAACAATTTCTGTTTTAATAAGATCCATCATTTTTGTCCTAATAAATGGTAAGCCTGAGATGTGTATTTCAACATTTTCTTGAGAAGCATATTCATTAAGAACTTTTTCTACTTCCTGAACAACAGGTATTCGAGCCTTGCTGTTTAGTATTTCTTTGTTTAAAGCGACGCTCATTAAAAACACGTCTTTACTCGAATTATAAAGCATGCCATTATAAAAAGGTAAAGAAAAGAAAACGTTTTTTATACTATCAAGTTCGGTCTGTGAGGATATATCTTCAGGAAACACAGGGTAAAATTCAAATTCTCTTTTTTTGTTTCCATTTTCATCAACTGCTGTAATTTGATGTACATTAATTGCCTTTGAAACAGTTAACACAGAAGCCACATTTTCTATTTCTTTAAGATTTTCGCATAATTTTTGAAATGCTAAAAATCTGTCAAAGTTAAATAGGTTTGTATCTGCAAAACCAATTACAATACCATTTGCCTCATCGCCAAAAATTTCTTGAAATTTAACTTTATCGGTATAAACTTGGTCTTTTTCTGATAACATGTTGGCATAATGATAGTCCATTTCTATCTTTGTTGCCTGCCATGCCATAAATGCAGTGATTATCGCTACTGCAATAAGCAGAGCAATTCTGTTTCGTAAAATAATACCTGCTATTTTATGCCACATAATATTTGTTTAAGGCAGCAAAAGTAAGATTAATACTATAATAACGCAATAAAAATTAAAACAAAAATTTGTATTACGATTTTCATGTTATTATTTTTTTGCTAATTCTAATTAAATGTGTTTTTTTGTAAGATTAAATATATATCTTAATGGAATACGGGATTATTGACTTTTTAACTTTGCTGGGAGCGTTGGTGTTGTTTCTGTTTGGAATGAAACTTATGAGCGAAGCCCTGCAAAAAGTAGCGGGACACAATTTACGAAAAGTTTTATCTGCAATGACCTCAAATCGTTTCTTTGGCGTAATAACAGGAGCCGCTATAACTGCCATTATTCAATCGTCATCGGCAACAACAGTAATGGTCATTAGTTTTGTTAATGCTGGATTAATGACACTTACCGAGTCAATAAGTGTGATTATGGGAGCAAATGTGGGGACGACGGTTACGGCTTGGATAATTTCACTGATAGGATTTAAAGTTAAAATAAGTGTCCTTGCTTTGCCAATGATTGGGATTGGCTTTCCTTTAATTTTCTCTAAAAGAAGTAAACTTAAAGCCTGGGGAGAAGTAATAATGGGATTTGCATTATTATTTCTAGGACTGGATATGCTAAAAGATTCGGTTCCTGATATAAGTGCAAATCCAGATATTTTGATCTTTTTACAATCATATACAGATCTCGGGTTTGTTAGTGTTTTAATATTTCTTGCTATAGGAGCACTCCTTACTGTTGCTATACAATCATCATCAGCAACTCTTGCTTTAACATTGGTAATGTGTTATAATGGCTGGATTGGATTTGATATGGCTGCTGCAATGATACTTGGACAAAATATAGGAACTACTGTAACTGCAATTTTGGCTTCGCTTATTGCAAATACATCTGCAAAAAGAGCTGCGGCAGCTCATCTAATATTCAATGTGCTTGGGACTATTTGGGTCTTAGTATTGTTTAAACCGATTTTGTCTGTTACAGCAAGTTTAACTGAAAGCATAGAAGGATTTTCTCCGTATGCAAATGTTGTTGCCGTACCAATTGCGTTGTCAATTTTTCATACGGTGTTTAATGTTGCGAATGTTTTGATGCAAATTTGGTTTGTTAAATATATAGAGAAAATTGTTTGCATAGTTGT
>JAQUBO010000152.1 GCA_028686735.1 Bacteroidales bacterium | reverse complement strand
AGAAAAACAGGCTTTAAGTCTTTGTCCTTAATCCCTTCGAATGAGATCACGTCAGTAATCTCTTTTTATTTTTCTCAAGATTTGATTGCATAAAAAAAGTCCAAGTTTTTCGTAGAAAAACAGGCTTCAAGTCTTTGTCCTTAATTCCCTCGAATGAGATCACGTCAGTAATCTCTTTTTTTCTCTCTGAACTTGCTCAAAGGAATAGGGGTAAAAAAATCAAATTGTGGAGAATAGGTTAACCTGTAAGTGGCATCCAGACTTTGGTTATTATCAAAAATTTAGTTAATATATAATTTCAAAATAAAATATTGTAGATATAAAAAATAACAATATCTTTGCATTATAATTATGAGTAGGCTAAAAGAAAAATCTAATTTTAATATTGACGCAGCTAATGCATTATTAAAACAAGAATCTTATGCTCCAAGTGTACATTGCTCATATTATAGTTGTTTTCAATTACTAAAGTACACAATTAAGCATTTTTACGGGATAGATTATGAAACTCAAGCTGTAAATAGGAGATTTGTACAACAAAAATCACATCAATATGTTATAAATTATATAACTAATGAATTGAAGGAATACGTAGGTTTTCCGAAAGCACAAGAGTTTAAAAGAAAAATAAAAGATTTAAAACAATTTAGAGAAGAATCAGATTACGAAGATATTGAGATAAATTGTGAAAAAGGAAATAATGCTTACAATAGAGCAAAAGACATGAGAATTTATATTATCAAAAATTTTAATGTATGAAATCAAAAGAGTTTATAAAAAATAAATTGAATTATTTGCACAGCAAATTTAATGATGTTAAAATTAGGTATGAATATAGGGCAAATACATATAGTCATATAATTGAGATTATCCCTCTAAGTTTTTTTGAAAAAAACAAGGAATATATGATTTTAGAATCAGAAATCGAAGAAGAGTTTGAATCAAAATATCCTAATGAGAATATTTTATTTATTTCAGAAGGGGCATTATCTGAAATTTATAATCCAGAATATAAATTAGGATATAATGAACTGAAATTATATAATGATGCAACAAATATTGACTATAATGTTGATGGATTTAATGATAATGTAGAAATACAAGATTCCATTATTTACGCTTTAGCTGCTTAATAAAATGAAAGATTATTCAAAATTTCAATTTAAAGGGTTTAAAATAATACGTTCTGTTATTGAACGAAATGAAAATGAACCTTCAAAAAACATAACTTTGGGTTTTTCTCCAAAGGGGTATATAAATAAGGAGAAAAGTAATTTTCAGTTACATCTTGATGTGAAAATAGAAGATAAAAATAAAGCGTTCAATCTCGAAATTATTGCGGTAGCAGATTACTCCTTTGCAAATAAGGAAGGGTTAGATAATTTAAATAGTTTCTTTTATGTGAATGCACCAGCATTGCTTTTCCCTTATATTAGAGCTTATATTTCAACATTGACTAATCTGTCAGGTTTTGATCCAATTAATCTTCCGACTTTAAACATGACAAGTTTGGGCGATGATTTAAGAAAGAATACTACTGAAGTAAAATAGAAATTTTTTAAGAGACAAAAGCTACAAATCAGGTCTTTTTAGTATAGTGCTAAATAAAAGAGTAATATTGAAAACTTATATTAAGATTAGCAGTAGATAAGCTTTACGTTTTTTAAGATGTACTCAAAAATTTGTATGTTGGCTTCATGGATTTTAGAATATATTTTTTTGTGCATATTATTTGGATTAGGATCTCGCTGAGGATATACATTTAACATTAACCAACTATCAAAACTAGCAGAATATGCATGACGCTCAACTGATTTTAATGTATTATCCAGGTTATTAGGCACAGCAGTACTTGGGTTAATTCCAATGCAAATCAAAGGATTTACCTCTTTTGTGCCTAGAACATACCTTACTTTGTTTTCGTATTCATGTTCGTATAGCCAGTTAATGATAGATGCAGACATTGATGGGGATAATTACTTGGAAGCATTTATCTTCTTCGACTTCTCCAAAGAAAAACTATTTGGATCCATCAATGGCAGAATAGCATTATGGAGTATTGTCCCTTTAAAATGACTTGCCATAACCCCACGACACGTTGAAATAGTAATTGAGTTTAAAGTGTTAACAATCTGTGGCGGAAGAGAAACTTTCTTGGTTTTTTTATCACAGAATTTAGATAATTCTTTTACGTTAAATATACAGTTAATTTTTATTGTCCCTAGTTTAGTTTCATTGTTTTCATGCATGATGTCAACCTGTGGTATTACAAAAATTAATTCTTTTTCAAGAATATATTTTTGTTGCAGATTGATGTTGAAATGAAAAGTATTTAAAGGCATTAAGCTCTCTTCGCAAGGAAGAAGACTAAAATTTAAAGTTTCAATTGCAATAATCTGTAAATTAATATCTATTTGTTGTTCTTTTTTTGTCATAATCGATATCTTTAACAGTATTTATTAGAGTTGTTATTTTTTATGTGAGCATCTATTTGTAAATTATATAAATTGACTAGAGGGTTAGCAGGAGTAGGAAGTTGAGTTTTGTCCATGTTAGTTGTGTCAACAGATATTGTAATCTCAGCTTTAAAAACTTTAGTTTGACAAGTGTTATCAAGTTCAAGTATAATTAAATTTACATCCAGTACTCTGCTAATATCAAACAATGTGTCTGCCGTAAAGTTATGCGTGCCACTCAACCATTTTGTGATTACAGAGTTTTTCTTTCCCATTAACTCTGCAAATTGACTTTTGTTTAAGCCTTTCGATTTCATTGCATCATCAATTCTTGCAGCTAAAAGCATTCTCTTTTCAATTCTATCTGCTTCTTCTGGGTCAATAGAATCAAGTAATTCGTCAATAAGTTTGCTACTGTATAATTCTGCTTTGTTAGTTTTCATCGTCATAAAAGTTTAAGTTTCCTTCTAAATCCATTCCTTCATTTGTAAAACAGATTTCCTTGCTGTCTGTTCGAGATTTTATATCTTTTGATAATTGTTTTAAAAAATAGTTTGCATCTGTTAATAATTCATCTTCTTGCAAAGCACTAATTTGTTTTGATTTTACTCCACCTCCACCTAATATTATTAAATTCATACCATATCGAATACAATATAATCTTAGTTTGCTGCCAGGGATGTCGTAAAGTGCACAAACTCCATCACTCGGAATACCTTCTTTTATCTTAAAGAAATGTTCTCTGGCTCCTGTTTCATTACCTATAGTTTGTAAACGTATTAAAATGTCTTTTATTTCACTTGAAGATGAAGAAATGTTGTTTTTGATAAATTGGTTAAATAATGTTTCATTTGTATTCAAATCTTTAATTGTGTACACGGAAGCCTCTGTACCACTAAAATTTGTAAGTTTCACTATTTTGTATCTCATTAGAAATTGTTTTGCAAAGATATATATTTTTTTCACTTATAAGTAAAAATTTAACACAAAAATGTTAATAAACATAGAAATTTAACGAATTTATTAACAATTCACTATCATTCCACCCAATAATCAGCCAACAACTCAGCTTGTTTTAAAACAGTTTCCGTTGCAAGTTTTTGTTGGTCGGGTGGATAACCGAATTTACGGAGTGCTCTTTTTACCATTACTTTAAGTTTGGCTTTTACACTTTCTTTTAATGTCCAGTCGATGCTTGCGTTATTTTTTACTGTCTCTACTAGGTATATTGCTAATTCTCTTAATATTTTGTCGCCTAGTACTTCTTTTGCACTTTGATTATTGGAAATGGCATCGTAAAAGGCTAATTCGTAATCTGATAAACCTAATTCTGCTCCACGTTTGTCTGCTGTTTTGATTTCATTGGCTATGTCTATAAGCTCTTGAATGACTTCTGCGGCTGTGAGGATCTTGTTTTGATACCTTTTTATTGAGTCCTCTAGCATTTGCATTAGGGTTTTGCTTTGAACAAAGTTGTTTTTACTTCTAACTTTTATTTCATCATTCAATAGCTTCTTTAATGTTTCTAATGCAATATTCTTGTGCTTCATGTCTTTGATTTCTGCAAGGAAATCATCAGACAAAATTGAAATATCTGGACGCTTTATTCCTGCTGCATCAAATACATCTATTACTTGCTCGGATACTAAGGCTTCGTCTATTACTTGGCGAATTGCTGTTTCTATTTCTTCATCTGTTTTGCCTGTGCCTGTTGTATCAAACTTTGATAATCTTGCTTTTACTGCTTGAAAGAATGAAACTTCATCTTTCACATCCATTGCTTGGTCGTGAGGAATGGCTATTGCAAATGATTTTGATAATGCTGTTACTTCGTTTACAAATCTCTTTTTACCATCTTCGAGACTTAATATATGCTCAACTGCTGCAAGTATCATTTTTAATTTAGTACCAGTATCTGCAGTAAAATATTCTTCGTACCTAAAACCATCTGTTTTTGAAATGTATGGAACATCTGGGTCGGCTGCTAAAGCTAAATATGAATCTGATTGTGTGTTTGCAGGTTTCTCTTGGAACATTTGAGAGACAATTTCTATCTTCTCTAGCATTAGATTAACTGCCTGTTCTTGTGCAATAGTAGGATCTCCTTTTCCTCCACTATCGGAGTAAAAAGATAATGCTTTTTTCAAGTCTGATGCAATGCCTAAGTAATCTACAACTAATCCCCCTGGTTTATCTTTATAGACTCTGTTAACTCGTGCTATTGCTTGCATTAGATTATGACCTTTCATTGGTTTGTCATTATATAATGTATGCATACAAGGTGCATCGAATCCTGTTAACCACATATCACGAACTATAACTAATTTAAGTTCATCATCTGGGTCTTTCATTCTATCTGCAAGGGTTCTGCGTTGTTCTTTAGTAGTGTGGTGTTTATTTATTTCGGGACCATCAGATGATGATGATGTCATTACAACTTTAATAACTCCTTTGTCTAAATCGTCATTATGCCATTCTGGTTTAATCTTAATAATTGCATCATATAATTTAGCTGCTATACGTCTTGACATTCCAATAATCATAGCCTTGCCTTCAAAAACTTTCTGTCTTTCTGAGAAATGGTGGACTATATCACGAGCTACATTATTAATTCTTTTATCGCTACCAATAAGTGCTTCAAGTTGTGTCCATTTAGCTTTTGCTTTCTGAACATCTGTTAAATCGTTATTTTCAAGCTCATTGTCAAGTTCATTAACTAGTCTTTTCCCTTCTTCGCTTAGGTTTACTTTTGCCAATCTGCTTTCGTAATAAATTCTGACAGTTGCTCCATCATCAACAGCTTGTGCAATATCGTAAATATCAACATAGCTTCCGAAAACAGCAGGAGTGTTTACATCTGTACTTTCAATTGGAGTTCCAGTAAAGCCTAGATACGTTGCGTTTGGCAAGGCATCACGTAAGTATTTAGCAAAACCATATACTATTTTCTGACCAATTACATTTCCTTCTTCATCCTTTTCATCGACTGTCTTAGCTTTGAAACCGTATTGTGTTCTGTGGGCTTCATCTGCTATTACAATTACATTTTTACGTTCTGTTAAGGTTTCATAAATATTGCCATCGTCTGGTTGAAACTTTTGAATTGTTGTAAAAACTACACCTCCAGACGATACTTTTAATAATTCTTTTAGATGTTGACGGTCATTAGCTTGAATAGGTGTTTGTTTTAGTAGTGCTCTTGATGATGCAAAAGTATCAAATAGTTGATCGTCTAAATCGTTTCTGTCTGTAATTACAAGTATGGTTGGATTATTTAGTCTTTGGATTATCTTACCAGAGTAAAATACCATTGACAAAGATTTTCCTGAACCTTGAGTATGCCACACAACACCAGCCTTTCTATCTCCATTATCTTGTGAAGCATGGACACTGCTTTCTACTGCTTTATTAACGGCGTAGTACTGGTGATAAGCTGCAATTTTTTTAACTGTTTCTATGGTAATGATTTTTGTTTTTAAGTCTTCTTTTTTTGACTTTTCAAAAACAGTAAAAAATTGTATTAAGTCAAGAATTGTATATTTATTTAGTTGCCCTTTAATTAGTATATCAAGTTCGGAGTCTAGGTGTGATGCAAGGTTTTTGCCATCGCAAGATTTCCAAGACATAAAACGTGAGAAGTCAGCAGAAAGAGAGCCAGATTTGGCTTCTAAACCATCGGAGATAATAAGCAACCCATTGTAAGTAAATAGTGATGGAATAGTAGCTTTATATGTTTGTAATTGTTTGAATGCTGATTTTAGAGTTGCGTTTTCGTCAGCGGCGTTTTTCAATTCAATAACAACAAGTGGTATTCCATTTATGAAAAGTATTATATCTGGACGTTTGTTATTACCATCTTCAATAATAGTAAACTGATTAGCAACAACAAATTCATTATTATCAGGATTATTAAAATCAATTAACCAAACAATATCACCACGCTTATATCCATCTTTTTGATATGTAACATTTATGCCCTCTGTAAGCATACGATGAAACAACTCGTTGTTTGCAATAAGGTCGGGAGTATTGATGCGTAAAATTTCTTTAATAGCATCATCCTGAGCATCAGCAGGGATTTTAGGATTTATTCTTTTTATTGCAGTTTTAAGTCTGTTCAAGAGTAAAACCTGTTGGTAGTTTTCACGTTCGGGGTTTGTTCCGTCAGGAGCAATTTCGGGAGCATAAATATATTCGTAACCCAAAGCTTTGAGCTGCTCAATCGCAAATTGTTCTATGTCGTCTTCAAATAGTTTGGTCATATATGTTGTAAAATATTTGTTTTGTTTGACAAAATGTTGTATCTTTGCAGTATCTCATTAACCACGTGTTAAAGGAGTTACGAGTCCGTTTAATCTAATTAGGCGGATTTTGCTTTTTTAACCATTTTTGATATTCTTTTTCTTTTTTTCTTTTTTGATGATTGTATTCAATTACGAAGGCAGTCCAAATCAATTTGTAATTTTTTCTAATATCAAGCACGATAAAATAGTCTGGTTCATCTTCAAGCTCTAACCAAATGCAAAATCTATTTTTCCCTTTTCTTTTTTGAGTCCACATTTTTAAATTAAACTTATCGCATTTTTCTATAATAGGTTTTGCCCAAGGCAATCTTTCACATCTTCTTAAATCTGGTTGTCTTTCATTTTCAATATCACCCTTATGTGTCATGTGATAAAATGTATATTCGCGATTATTTACAATTGGGTGCTTCTTTAGTTTTAATACTTCTCCTCTAAACCTCGTTTTATCTCTGACAAAATCATTAAAGAAAATATCATAAATTGCATTTATGTACGTAGAATAGTTTCCTCCATAATCTTCTAAACAAATTAGTTCAGGTAAATCAATTAAATTATCACACATGTTACACCTCCCTTGCTTTCCATACGAACACATTCATTTTATCTTCTTTATAAAGTGTAGTTTTTAATAAACTGTAACCAGATCTTCTTCTAATCTTTTCTATCAAATTAAGTTTACCATTATTGCTACGTAACCCACGATGTAAATATGACAGAGCTCCAGTTAATAAGTCTGTAATTTGTAATAGCTCTACTTCATGAGACTGTACTTGTTGTATTTTATTTATTATCTTGCTATTATAATCGTAATGATTGTTTCGTAATACTTCTTGTAGTCTTAGAACTTTTTCTTGACTTTGAGTATCTTTTATGTCTAAATAGATATTATAACTTGATTCAGGGTCTAAAATCACTTTTAACAAATCAAAATACATCTTGTAATAGAAAGTATCATGATCCTGGTTAAACAGATCATGATTCAACTTTGATTTATTTGGAATAACCAAACCTCTATAGTGAATATTATCGTTATCAAAAAAATAATTAATTAATTCCAGATAAAAACCTTCTTTAGATTCTGAAACCTTTTTCCATTTAATCTCAAAATTCTTGTTTAAGTTGTGCTTTTCTTTTATTTCCTTTATTCGATTAAATATTTCCGTTTTTTCATGAGTCGGACAATAAACAGCCCCTAAAACCATAACATCTATACCATCGTTTTCAAGATGGCAACTTTCATCACAATAAATATTATATTCCATAATATATAATTATATGTTAATTTTTATTTCTCCACTTATAAGCTTTGGTAATAAGGTATTTTTTAGATTTACTAAAGTTTGAATTTGGTTCTGATTGGAATGGATCTTTTCAAAAAGTGGCACTGTTCTTTTCTTGAAAACATCCATTGTTGTGCTATTTGGAGTAAAAATCTCTAAATCTTTAATCATTGCTGAATTTATTGCTGTAACAATAGAAGAAGTGCTACCCAAAGAATCGTACCTATAAGTTTTAAGAAATAAATATAGATATTCTTTAGTGAATGGTGTGTTTGGTTGAAACTTAAAATGTGCAATAGCTTCATTTGATAACATATCTTCAGATGTTATAGCAACTCTACCGACTGTCATTTTGAAACTTAGAACTACGGTATCTTTAGGTATTACAGGAATATTGAAGTTTTTAACAGCCTGCATTGTCAAATATTCTGATGTATTCGAGATAAATACACCATCATTACCTAAATCTTTTATTGAAATCCATTTAACATCATTCACATTTTTAGTGAACCACTCCTGCTCTTTTCTTGGTGGAGTTCTACCAATAGCAATTTTAGTAACTTCTTTAAGTTTATTGCTTTCCCAAGCATATCCAACACTGTCTTTGTTAATTTCATTGCTGTGCGTGATATATAATTGTCTAAACAGCGTTTCTGCCATTTGTTCAAGTGTCTTGTTCTGGCGGTGAAGAAGATCTATTTTGTCGTCTAAACTGCTAAGTACTTCGGATATGGCTTTTTGGGTGGAGAGGGGAGGGAGAGAGATAGGAATTGGGTAAATATGATTACGATTCAAAGTAGGGACAGCACTGCCAGCATTAAAAGCATTGAAATCAATATTCTTTAATAGATAGTAAATAAAGACATTATCATTACCT
>JAQUBO010000151.1 GCA_028686735.1 Bacteroidales bacterium | reverse complement strand
TGATGTTGTACTCTCCTGTAGGAAGATTATAAACTGATGTAATAGGTCCTGGACTTGGTCCATTAAGCGTATCTATCCAGAAGAAAGAGCTATTATTAAGCGAGTCTTCAAATATAAATCCTCCTTTGTCAAGCATACAGGTATCTGAAATAATTGTTACATCAAATTCTGGTATAGCCGGCTCATAAACTGTGTCTATAGTAATTGTGCTTTGACAATTCCAGTGATTTGTCGTAATTAAACTAATTCGATGTAATGTGTCTGGGCTGTTCCAATATACAAAGTTTTCATATTGCCCTCCTAAAAGATTGATAGATGTACTGTCAATTGTTCCATTGTAGAAATTCCATGTATAGTGTTGTAATGAGTCTTCATCAGCAGCAATACTAGCAGGTTCGCCAAAACACTTAGGTGGAATAATATTTATATTGGAGTTTGGAATTCTAGCGAAAATTACTTTTACAGTATCACTGTCTGTACAACCATTAGTTGCATCTTCTGTCCAAATTAAGTTAAAATATGGATTAGATGGATTTCCGGTATTAAGTATTTGAGATTCCATGTATGAATTTGGGTCATTGATATTTTCGATATTTATTAGTGATACTGATGGCGTACTCCAAACTCCTGTTCCGTTTGAGGGTATTGCGTTTAAATAACCGTGATATCCACAAAAAAGAGTGTCAATACCAGCATTAGCATTTGGGATTTCGATAAAATGTATTGTTAATGGACCTGCAGTATCGTTACAGAAACCTGCTGCATAACTGGGGCCACTCTCTTCAATCCAATAAAAATCATGATATCCGTAATTTGGAACGTTAGCACATGTAAATACATTAAATGGGTCATCAAACTGGGTAGCTGGATTTTGTGTGTACCAATATCCTGAAATACCTGAACCTGGGTTTTCTGCTCTTAAATTGCAATATTCTAGTCCGCAAGTGGTAGAGTCTTCAAGGTCAGTTAAAATATTTGCTTGAGGTATTTTCCAGAATGTTATTGTTACAGTATCTTTTGCACTACAAATATCATTACTCTCTAGCCAAACAAAGTCAATGCTTCCATAAGTTGATGATTGTACTGTTGTTGTTGGACTATTGTAATCAGTAAATGAAATTCCGTTTGGTATCCACGTTCCAGAATGTCCCCCTGAGATACATTCCATTTGGGTGTTAGTGCCACAAATATCTTTATCTGGACCGGCATCTATAATTGGGATTTCGATGAATCTTACTCTGACTGTATCAGTGGAATAGCAAGAAGATAAATTTGAATTATTTTCACGGAACTGGAATACCCAATCGCCGTAGTGGCTAACATTAACATGAGTAGAGTCTCCTGTTTGCGGATTAATGTCAACAGAGGCTTCCATAATAGGTTTTTCTTGTACCGACCATGTCCCGAATGGAGAGTAGGTTTCGGTTTCAGGTAGGCTAAAGACTGCTTGTAAGTCAAATTCCTTACCACATGTTTTTTTATCTAATCCAGCATTGGCTGTGGGCTTTTTATAAAAAGTTAACCACATAGTGTCTAGTGAAGTACAACCAGTATTTGTCATTGCCCAAATAAATGGTGCTGTAACATAAGCTGAGTCTCCAAAACTGCCTAAAGGATTAACACATACTCTAGCATTAGGGAAATGAGTTGAGTCGTTAAAGTTTGCTGCAATTTCAGGGCTTAGCCATGTTCCTTCTGCCCAGCTATTTCCAATTGTATCTGCTGCTAATATATGGCAATTACCACAAATTTCGGCATTATCTACGGGTCCAACACTGGCAACTGGCTCTCGTGCAAATGTTATATACTGTGTTGCACTGGCTGTGCATTGAACAGCATTTACTTGATTGGTTTCTGTCCAGACGAACTCTACTGTTCTGCTGTGCTGGTTGGTAGGGTAGCCTCCAATTGTAACTTGAGTTGTTGGACTTGTGTTATTAGGAGAATAGTTAACTCCTGAATATGGAGTTTCATTTATATTAGCTGTCCACATGCCGCTATAGGTTGTGTTTGAGGCACTTATGCTCGCCACATTACCACAAACGGTATCGTACATTGTTGTAACTGTTGGATTAGGAACTTGAATAAAATTGACCTTGACAATATCTTCGTCCCAGCATATTCCAACTTTTTCGCGCCAAGTAAAACTTACTTCGCCAAATGAGTTTGCTGTAACACTTGTAATTGGATTTGTTGGATTTGCAAATGTACCATTTCCAGTCCATTGGCCTGTTGAACCGCTACTACTAGGTGTAGCTACTAAATTGACGGTGTTTCCACAGACAGTAGTATCATTTCCTGCAAAAGCATTTGGAGTTTCGAGAAAATGAACCAATACGTTATCAGAGCCTGAGCAGATACCGTTATTTACATAGAATGTAAAGGTTTGGTCTCCATAATCACTTGCCATAACGTGTATTGTACTGTTATTATTTGAAGATCCGTTAACTAGAAAGAAAGTACCTGATGATGCCCATGTTCCTGTCATGCCAAGTCCAGGTGGAGAAGCAGTTAATGTTATTTCTAGTCCACAAGTTGTTAGTTCATTGGCACTAATAAAGGATATTGGGTTTTCAAGCCATACAATAGGCACTCCAGGAGACTGCGAATAGCAAGGGTCAGATTGATTTACGTATCCGCCACCTAAATCTTCTCCAGCGATTGCTGAAATATAATATGTTTGACCATAATTTGCAGCAGATAGGTCGCTAAAGCAAAACTCAGGATCAGAGCCTCGAGCGTAAATCACTCCAGGGTAACTTCCATCATGAATAATGAACTCCAATACATCGCCTGCATCAAGATACTCATCTACATTGTGAGAAATCATATCGGTACACTCATCTTCACAAAGAGTAAGAGGAGTGATATCTGTCATTGTTCCAGCAAGTGTTAAGCATCCGCAATCTGTTTGTCCATTATATGTAAAAACATCACATTCGTTAAGGTCTGTAACAGTAATTGAGTAGGAGTCTCCAGAGGGGTAAGTAGTTGAAAAGTTACCTGTGTGTTGTGTGTTTCCGCCTCCTAAATCGATATTAAATGTTGCAGGTCCTCCTCCTGATGAAAAAACATCAAATGAAACAGTGTATTCACCTCCTGCACAAATATTGTCCGAAAAGTTGTTTATGATAATGTGGTCGAAAAGGTTTATATTTATATCGTCTGTATCAGTGCAAGTTCCAAAAGTAGCTGTAACGGTATATGTCCCCGATGTATTTATTTGAGCGACTTGTGATGATTGTGGAGGTGTTGTGTTCCATGCAAAATTGCATTGCCCAGCAGTAGCTCCTGTAACTTCGGCAGTAGCCGATATAAATTCGTCACAGGCATCTCCAGTTGTAAACACATCAACTGAAAAGTTATTATCTGTAGTTATAGTGAATTGTTCTATAATGGTATCACAATCGATTCCGTCTGTGATTGTATAAGAATATGAACCAGCCTCTAAATTATTTATACTTGTTCCTGTTTGCCCAGTACTCCATTGTATGGAGGGATTTCCAGTGCATGATTGAACAACGCTTAATGATGCAGTACCAAGTTCGCCACAAGACTCAGGTGTTGTATTCAAATTGGCAATAATATCCTGAGGGTCTATAAATGGTGCATCAAATCCGAATAAACAAAGAGAATTTCCAGATAACATGCTATATCCGTCCATTGCTAATACATAATCACCGGGAGGAAGGTTTTGCGAGAAAGTTACAGTTCCTGTTCCATTTGCACAGCCCATATAAGAAGATCCAGCACCTCCAATACCATCGCAATTTAGTCCATTCCATTGGTAAACTGCAAATTGAATTTCGGGTGCCCCTCCTCCAGAGTTTGCCCAGCACTCCCCCTCTTGTACTTCAATTACATAGGGTTGCGGATCATCTGCATTTACAGTAAAATTAAAGAAAATGGTGTTGTCAGATGTGTTCCAACCACATTGTTCGGGTGGAGCTATATCACCGCCTGTGGATAAAATATTACATCCGCCAGTTGATAAATCTACTGGAGTATCACAATCGTCTTCTTGCATGTCTAATCTTACGGATGCACAGATAAATATTTTTTGACTTACATTGTCTTGATCCCATACTCTCATGTATATTGTTTCGCCAGGATTTAAACCGTTTACTTGTTCCCAGCGTATTTCGCCATTTTGCATAAATCCAGCATTAGATTCAAAACACGCCAATAGAGTTAATGTGCTGCAATCAGTTCCTCTATAAACTGCTATTGCTGGCTGTGATTGACTTGCTAAAATTGGGGTAACATTTGAATTAAACACATGAAATGCCATTGTGTTTGTTGCTGCAGGTACATTAAAAGTGTACCATAAATCTTTTGTTGTGCCGCTAAAATTACCGCAAGTTGGATTAGGGGCTTGGGTACTAGCTGTTGCAGATGCAAAATCTATTGATTTTAATGCCATTAATCCGCACGTGCTGTACATTTCAACATTTAAATGTTCTGCTGTGGCACAAGTGTTTTGTGAGACAGCAGTATTAACAAATGCTGATAATATAAATAAACACAAAGTGATAGGATAAATTCTTAAGTTCGTCATGGTTTATAATTTTTGCTTTGTTATAAAATTACAGTTTTTTTTCGTATTACTATGAAAAAAATGAAATAATATTCATTTTTTTTTAATATTATGTCTTTATGGTTAAGACAGTATTAATTGTTGTTTTGTTGTATAGAATAAAAAAAATCCCGCTTGTGCGGGATTTTTAAAAGTATGCGATATTATTTAATTTATATTAATAACATTAAATATTTTTTAATCTCTCATTAAATGTAAAGCTCCTTGTAAGTCATGCTCTTGGTCGTCCATACCTACTGCCTTTATGACATAGTAATATACTCCTGCTGCGGCTTTTGTGCCACCACTTAGTGTTCCATCCCATCCAGCTTCGTAGTCTTGCCAGTTTTCCCATTCATAAACGGTACGTCCATATCTGTTTACAATAATTCCGCTAAATGTTCGTAATGTTTGAGCTTTAACTTGGAAAAAGTCGTTGTATCCGTCTGCGTTTGGTGAGAAAATATTTGGGACTTCCAGTTTACTTTCATTATCAATTGGAATACAGGTTTCGAGAAATGCAGTATCTCTACATTCTACTAAATCTCTGTTCATTACAATTAAAAATGGATCAAAGCAACCAGCTTCGGTATATATGTGCTCTACTTGAGAGTCACAATTTTTAACTGATTCACCGTCTCCAAAATGCCATTCACAGCGCTTGCTAACATTGTCGTAAATTGAGTTGTTTAGGAAAATAACATGAGCCTCGGGTGCTACAAGTTCTGTCATATCAGTTGCAGTCGATATTTCGATAATTGCCTCTATCATACCAATAGGCTCTATTTCATAGAGTATTGTGTCAACACAATTTGCACTATTAAAGGTCGTCAAATAGTATGAGTAGTAAGTCATATTTGGAGTTTGGTAAGAGGTTCTGATGTTGTACTCTCCTGTAGGAAGATTATAAACTGATGTAATAGGTCCTGGACTTGGTCCATTAAGCGTATCTATCCAGAAGAAAGAGCTATTATTAAGCGAGTCTTCAAATATAAATCCTCCTTTGTCAAGCATACAGGTATCTGAAATAATTGTTACATCAAATTCTGGTATAGCCGGCTCATAAACTGTGTCTATAGTAATTGTGCTTTGACAATTCCAGTGATTTGTCGTAATTAAACTAATTCGATGTAATGTGTCTGGGCTGTTCCAATATACAAAGTTTTCATATTGCCCTCCTAAAAGATTGATAGATGTACTGTCAATTGTTCCATTGTAGAAATTCCATGTATAGTGTTGTAATGAGTCTTCATCAGCAGCAATACTAGCAGGTTCGCCAAAACACTTAGGTGGAATAATATTTATATTGGAGTTTGGAATTCTAGCGAAAATTACTTTTACAGTATCACTGTCTGTACAACCATTAGTTGCATCTTCTGTCCAAATTAAGTTAAAATATGGATTAGATGGATTTCCGGTATTAAGTATTTGAGATTCCATGTATGAATTTGGGTCATTGATATTTTCGATATTTATTAGTGATACTGATGGCGTACTCCAAACTCCTGTTCCGTTTGAGGGTATTGCGTTTAAATAACCGTGATATCCACAAAAAAGAGTGTCAATACCAGCATTAGCATTTGGGATTTCGATAAAATGTATTGTTAATGGACCTGCAGTATCGTTACAGAAACCTGCTGCATAACTGGGGCCACTCTCTTCAATCCAATAAAAATCATGATATCCGTAATTTGGAACGTTAGCACATGTAAATACATTAAATGGGTCATCAAACTGGGTAGCTGGATTTTGTGTGTACCAATATCCTGAAATACCTGAACCTGGGTTTTCTGCTCTTAAATTGCAATATTCTAGTCCGCAAGTGGTAGAGTCTTCAAGGTCAGTTAAAATATTTGCTTGAGGTATTTTCCAGAATGTTATTGTTACAGTATCTTTTGCACTACAAATATCATTACTCTCTAGCCAAACAAAGTCAATGCTTCCATAAGTTGATGATTGTACTGTTGTTGTTGGACTATTGTAATCAGTAAATGAAATTCCGTTTGGTATCCACGTTCCAGAATGTCCCCCTGAGATACATTCCATTTGGGTGTTAGTGCCACAAATATCTTTATCTGGACCGGCATCTATAATTGGGATTTCGATGAATCTTACTCTGACTGTATCAGTGGAATAGCAAGAAGATAAATTTGAATTATTTTCACGGAACTGGAATACCCAATCGCCGTAGTGGCTAACATTAACATGAGTAGAGTCTCCTGTTTGCGGATTAATGTCAACAGAGGCTTCCATAATAGGTTTTTCTTGTACCGACCATGTCCCGAATGGAGAGTAGGTTTCGGTTTCAGGTAGGCTAAAGACTGCTTGTAAGTCAAATTCCTTACCACATGTTTTTTTATCTAATCCAGCATTGGCTGTGGGCTTTTTATAAAAAGTTAACCACATAGTGTCTAGTGAAGTACAACCAGTATTTGTCATTGCCCAAATAAATGGTGCTGTAACATAAGCTGAGTCTCCAAAACTGCCTAAAGGATTAACACATACTCTAGCATTAGGGAAATGAGTTGAGTCGTTAAAGTTTGCTGCAATTTCAGGGCTTAGCCATGTTCCTTCTGCCCAGCTATTTCCAATTGTATCTGCTGCTAATATATGGCAATTACCACAAATTTCGGCATTATCTACGGGTCCAACACTGGCAACTGGCTCTCGTGCAAATGTTATATACTGTGTTGCACTGGCTGTGCATTGAACAGCATTTACTTGATTGGTTTCTGTCCAGACGAACTCTACTGTTCTGCTGTGCTGGTTGGTAGGGTAGCCTCCAATTGTAACTTGAGTTGTTGGACTTGTGTTGTTAGGAGAATAGTTAACTCCAGAATATGGAGTCTCGTTTGTATAAGCTGACCATGAACCATTATAATTTGCGTTAGAAACATTTATGTTCGCCACATTGCCACAAACAGTATCGTACATTGTTGTAACTGTTGGATTAGGTGCTTGTATAAAAGTGATTTTTACAATGGCTTCGTCCCAGCATGCTCCAACGGTTTCGCGCCAAGTAAAACTTATTTCTCCATAAGTATTTGCTGTAACACTTGTAATGGGGCTTGTTGCGTTTGTAAATGTGCCATTCCCAGTCCATTGACCTGACGAACCAGTTACACTAAGTATTGCCTCCAAGTTAACATTATTTCCACAGACAGTAGTATCATTGCCTGCAAAAGCATTTGGGTTTTCGGTAAAGGTAATTTCGATGTTATCAGAGTGTGAGTTAGTTCCATCACTTACTGTAAAGGTAAAAGTTTGTGTTCCATAATTGGTAACTATAATGCTTATTACAGTGTCAGTTAAATTTCCATCATTGGTAATGAAAAAATCATTATCTGATGTCCATGTGCCTGTCATACCAGTTGCTGGGGCTTGAGCTTCTAATATTATTTGGTTGCCACAAACTGATGTTGTTGTTGTAAAAATATGAGCTATTGGATCTAATCTATATAATGATGCTGGTGAGTTTTCGGTTTTTGTCTGAATATTAGTAATATTAATTTGATCTGTATCGTTTGTGTTTTGAGATAAAATGCTATTACTAAATATTGCTAATAATACTATGAATAGGGGCGTTAAAGTGTATTTTACGTTTGTCATAATTCGATTTTTTGTATTTTGACAAATTTACGTTTTTATTTAGAAATATTTAAATTATAGATTAAAAATCAGCTTGTTTTATCTATAATTTATATGTCTTTGCATTTGAGATAGTGTAAAGTATATATTCGTTGTATAGGATAAAAAAAATCCCGCTTTTGCGGGATTTTAAAACGTATTTGATATTATTTAATTTGTGTTACTAAGGTCAAGCATTATTTGGTGTCCGTGTGCAATGCGAATAAAGCAGAAATCGGACATTATAGAAGGATACTTTTTAATCTCTCATTAAGTGTAAAGCTCCTTGTAAGTCGTGCTCTTGGTCGTCCATACCTACTGCTTTTATGACATAGTAATATACGCCTGATGAGGCTTTTGTTCCACCTTTAAGATTGCCATCCCAACCAGCTTCGTAGTCTTGCCAGTTTTCCCATTCATATACGGTACGTCCATATCTGTTTACAATCATACCGCTAAATGTTCGTAGTGTTTGAGCTTTAACTTGGAAAAAGTCGTTGTATCCGTCTCCATTTGGTGAGAAAATATTTGGGACTTCCAGTTTACTTGCATTATCAATTGGAATACAGGTTTCGAGAAATGCAGTATCTCTACATTCTACTAAATCTCTGTTCATTACAATTAAAAATGGATCAAAGCAACCAGCTTCGGTATATATGTGCTCTACTTGTGAGTCACAATTTTTAACTGATTCCCCGTCTCCAAAATGCCATTCACAGCGCTTGCTAACATTGTCGTAAATTGAGTTGTTTAGGAAAA
>JAQUBO010000150.1 GCA_028686735.1 Bacteroidales bacterium | reverse complement strand
TAGAGATAGAAAATGAACTTAAGAATGCCATTGGAAAATTAAAACGCAAAAATTTTGACTTTATAGTTTTAAACTCAATGAATGATAAAGGGGCAGGTTTTAATGTAGATACTAATAAAATTACTAATATTGACAATAAAGAACAAAAAACAGAGTTTAAAATAAAGCCTAAGAATTTGGTTGCAATTGATATAATTGATAAATTAGAGGATTATTTGTAAAAAACCAGTACATGAAAAGATTAATATTATTATTGTCCGTTTTATTTGTTTCACTTTCTGTATTTGCTCAAGAACTTGATTGTAGGATACAAGTGAACCACTCAAAATTACAAGGAACAACATACGAAAAACTGTTTCAGACTATGAGGCAGGAGTTGTATGAGTTTATTAATAACACAAATTGGACAGATCATGTATATTCGCGTGACGAAAGAATAGAATGCAATATCTATATTACAATAGATGATCAAATTTCCTCTGATGAGTTTATTGCTAAAATACAAGTCTCATCTTCACGACCTGTTTATGGGGTATCATATTTGTCTCCTTTACTCAATCACATGGATAATGATTTTCAGTTTAAATATGTTGAGTTTGAACCTCTTGACTTTAATGAAAACTCTTTTACTAGCAATCTTACCTCTGTAATAGCGTATTATTGTTATATTATTTTAGGTATGGATTATGACAGCTTTGCTCCAAATGGAGGAACTCCTTATTTTCAGAAAGCCGAAAAGATAGTCCAAAGTGCACAAGCCTCTCAAGAAAAAGGCTGGAAAGCTTATGAAAATCTGAAAAATAGATATTGGTTAGTTGAGAATTTATTGAATAGCCAGTACTCAGCTATGAGAGATTTTATGTACACATATCATCGATTGGGTTTGGATAAAATGGCAGATAAACCTAGCGAGGGGCGTGCAAGTATTGAGCAAGCTCTCGAAGATTTGAAAAATATTCATAGGCGTAAACCTGGATCTTTTCTTATGACTTTATATACAACAGCTAAAGGAGACGAAATTATAAATGTGTTTAGTGAAGGTTTCCCTGACGAAAAAGCTAGAGTTTTTAATATTATGAAAGAAGTAGATCCTGCAAACTCATCTAAGTATGAGAAAATAATGAAAGACCCTTTACTCGATTAATGCTTAAACAATTATTTATAAAAAATTATCTGCTGATTGATGAAATTAAACTCGATTTTGATGCAGGTTTCTCCGTTATTACTGGTGAAACTGGCGCTGGAAAATCAATTATTATAGGGGCAATTTCACTCCTGCTTGGAAAAAGAGCAGATATGGATGTATTATTAAATAAATCGCAAAAATGTATTGTCGAAGGTAGTTTTGATTTATCTAGGCATGACCTAAAGGATGTTTTTAATGATGCCGATTTAGATTTTGATAAAAATACATTTATTCGACGCGAAATTTTATCCGGAGGAAAATCAAGAGCTTTTGTAAACGATACGCCTGTTAATTTAGGAATACTTAAAAGTATATCCGAAAAAATTATTAACCTACACTCGCAACACGAAAATCTTGCACTCTCAGTTGCAGAGTATAGAATGCAAATAATTGATACAACTGCTGGAACAACTGAAATGCTTGACGAATATCAAGAGAAATATCTGGAATTAAAAAATAGTACTAAATATTTAGACGAGGCAAAGAATGAATTGGTAAAGGCAAAACAGGAAATAGATTATTACCAGTTTCAGACAGACCAATTAGAAAATGCAAATCTTGACGATAACAATGAACTTGATGAATTAGAAGCTAAATCGAAAATGCTCGAAAATGCCGAGGAAATAAAGTCTGTGCTAGCTAAGTCTATGAATTTAATTGATGAGAATGAGTTCTCAATAGATGCTTTGTTAAGCGAATTAAAAGTAGATATTGCTAAAATAATAGGATTATATAGCAATGCTGAAGACATAGTGGAACGTATAGATGCCTTGATAATTGAGCTAAGAGATATTAATGAACAGATAGCTGCCGATGTTGAAAAAGCTGAAATAAATCCAAGTTTATTAGAAAAAGTAAATCAAAGAATCGATTTGATAAATAAGCTTTTAACAAAGCATAATGCAATGGATATTTCCGAATTGAAACTAAAACTTATTGAATATCGTCAGTTTATTAGTAGTACAGTTGAAATAGAACAGAATATTAGTGAGTTAGAGGAAAAAGTTAAACATGTTACAGCCATTTGTCTTGAGAAAGCTCAAGATTTAAGTAAGCAGCGTATTTCTGTGTTTAAGAAAACTGAAAACTATATTGTAAGTCAGTTAAATCAACTTGGAATACCGCATGCAGTATTTAAGGTTCAGAATACAATTACAGATAGTTTTTCTGAAAATGGTATTGATAATATAGATTTTTTGTTTTCTGCAAATAAGTCGGTAAAACCTCAAACTTTAGATAAAGTGGCATCGGGAGGCGAGTTTTCTAGGTTAATGCTTACACTGAAATCACTGCTTATTAAAGCTTCTGGTGTTTCATCTGTAATATTTGATGAAATTGATACGGGAGTTTCTGGCGAGATAGCAAGTAAAATGGGTAAAATTATGCAAAATATTGCCAATGATACTCAAGTTATTAGTATTACACATTTACCTCAAGTTGCAGCTCTTGGAAAAAATCATTTTAAAGTCTATAAGCAAGTAATTGAAGATAAAACTTCAACACATATTTTAAAACTTTCTAAGCAGGATAGAGTTACTGAAATTGCATCTATGATTAGTGGCGAAAAAATGACTGTTCAGGCTATCGAAAATGCAAAAATATTACTCAAAAATTAGCTAGTACTACTTGGCTGGTTTTATTGATAAAATAACATCGAATAAACTATCTTGCCATTTGTCGTATGCTTCGTTTGAACTAAAAAACACTAAGGTAAGTATATTAGTATTATCTGGCATCATTAACATGATTGTTGTTGACATTTGATCGCGCGAGCCATCCTCATTTACGTAGTAGCCATAACCATCGCTGGCAACAAAACTAATTCCGTTATTTTCAAAATCGCTAGTTTCCTCAGCCCAAGTAATATCTTCAAGTAAGGATTCTATTACATCGAATGCCTCATTGGCTATGACATCCATTGCATCTTCGGCATTTGGATCCGCCGAGGACCACATCATTGTAATTAGTCTTGACGACTCACCAGTATCATTGGGAACCATGCTAAATAAACCGTCTTTGTTGGTTACTGTCCATTTGTCGGTTGGGGCACTTATTTCTACTTGTGCGGGTCCATTATTAGGAATTTTATAAGTTTTTTGAGATAAACCTAGTGTTGCTGAAAGTAAAAATATGCCTACGATTGTAAGTAGCTTTTTCATAATTGTTAGTTTTTAGTAATATAACTTAAACAAATTTATAAAAAAAATGTTTTTAAATGCTTATGTTTTTTATTTTATTTAAAACTATTTGCATTAATGGTTATTTTCCACAATCTTGGTTTTCGAGTTACTTTCCCACAATTTGGCTTTCAATTATTCTCACAATCTGGCTTTCGAGTTACTCGAAAGCCAATACTTGTGAGCTATTGATAAATTTTTGCAAAGTGCAAATTTATTAGTTTAAACTTTGTTTTACAATTTCTGATATTGTTTTACCATCAGCTTTACCTGCTAGTTTTTTGTTTACTATTCCCATAACTTTACCCATGTCTTTCATACTTGTGGCATTCAATTCTTTAATTGTTTTGTTAACAACAATGCTAATTTCTTCTTCTGACATTTGTTTTGGTAAATATTTAGAAATAATATCTGCCTGAAAAACTTCAGGCTCGTATAGGTCTTGTCGGTTTTGCTGTTTATATATTTCGGCAGCATCACGGCGTTGTTTTACCAGTTTTTGCACTATAAGTATTTCTTTATCTTCAGTTAGTTCAGAATTAGCCGATTCTGTTTTCGCAATTAGGAATGCAGCTTTAACGGCTCTAAGTGCTTCCAATTTGTCCTTTTCTTTAGCAATCATTGCTTTTTTTATGTCTTCGTTAATCTTATCAAATATGCTCATGATTATATATTTTTAGTCATCTATTATCTGATTGTTTTTATTATTATTTTTTCTTATTACTGCAGGTTGATCTTCGAGTTTGTCTAAATATATTGAGTTATTTAGAAGGTCAATATCTTTTACATGCTTATAGTTTTGAGGATTTGCATCCGGTTTGGGCGTATTTTCTTCATCATTATCTTCGTCATTGAATATTGATTTGTCAAAATCAAGTTCTAGTTCGATAGCTTTTTCTTCGTCTTCGTCCTCTTCATTATTTTCAGTAGTATTTTGATTATTATTCTCGTTTACTTGTTCTGTTTGGTCGAAAGTTTGGTCATCTTCAATTTTTTCGAGAGTTTCTCCAAATGTGAGTCTAATAACTTTTTTCTCTGGTTTTTCGTTTTCGTAAAGTCCGGGTAGCGATTCAAAGCCTGTGGCTATAATAGTTACATTTATTTCATCCTCTAGTTTCTCATCGTGTCCTGTACCCCAAATTACATTAGCATCTTTTCCGACTGCCTCTTTGAGATAGCTTGTTATTACTCCAAACTCATTCATGCTTAGTTCGTTTTCGCCAGGTGCACTCATAATATTAAGTAAAATATTTTTTGAGCCTTTAATGTCATTATCTTTTAGCAAGGGAGAGTCTAGTGCAGTTTTAATTGCATTAATATCTCTGTCTTCGCCTGATGCTCTAGCCGATCCCATTAACGCAACACCACTATCTTTCATTACTGTTTTTACATCTTCAAAGTCAACATTTATGTAGCCATGAACCGTAATAATTTCGGCAATACCTTTAGTTGCAATGGCTAGCACATCATCAGCTTTTGTAAATGCATTCGACATTTTTAAGTCGTGATATATGTTTTGCAGTTTTTCGTTGTTAATAATCAATAATGAGTCAACAGACTCTTTCATTTTGTTTATTCCCTCAATAGCTTGATTTATTCTTAGTTCGCCTTCGACTTTAAAAGGAATAGAGACAATAGCGATTGTTAGGATGTCTCGTTTTTTTGCTGCATCTGCAATTACTGGAGCTGCACCTGTACCAGTACCACCTCCCATTCCTGCTGTTATAAAAATCATTTTTGTATTGTCGTCTAATATCTTTTCGATATCAGCAAGGTTTTCAATTGCAGCTTCACGACCTTTGGCAGGATTGTTTCCTGCCCCGCGACCTTCGGTAAGGCTTGTTCCCAATTGTATTTTTATGGGAGCTGGGCTATTCCGAAGTGCTTGTTCGTCAGTGTTACAGACAACAAAATCGACGCCTGTAATTTCCATTTCTATCATTTGATTGACTGCGTTGCTGCCACCACCACCAACACCAATTACTTTGATTATTGATGACTCGCTTTTTGGTATAATGAATTCTAAATCGTCCATAAGTCTATTTTTTTTAGTTTTCGTCTTCGTCAAAGAATCTTGCTAATATATTTTTTATAGAGTCTCTGCCTGTATTGTTATGTTTTTTCTCTTTTTTCTTTTGCTCACTTGTGTTCTCTTTTAGTTCTTGTTTTTCTTCATTTATTTTTTGATAAATGGACTTATCAATTTCTAATTGGTTAAAAGCATATCCTTTCATAAGTAATCCAATTGCAGTTGAAAATTGTGGTCTGTTAATAGTATCGGAATATGTACCTTCGATATACTCTGTTGGATATGCTATTCTAATATCATTTTTAGTTAAATATGTAGCAAGTTGTTTTAGATTTGTTAGGAGTGCTCCGCCGCCTGTAATTACTATTCCACCTGCGAGTTTATCTTTTGTGCCTGATGATTCTATCTGAAACATTGCAGCATGTAATATTTCTTCCATGCGAGCTTGTATGGTATTGTTTAAATCGTACAGTGAGAATTCTTTTTCTTCTCTACCTTTAAGACCTTCTATCGAAATAAGTGTGTTTTCTTGATTTTTTTCTGCAATGGCAGATCCGTATTGTATTTTAAGCTCTTCGGCTTGCTTTTCTAAAATTGACAGCTCATTTTTAATATCATTTGTTATTGTGTACCCCCCAATTGGTATTACAGCTGTGTGTATGATGTGATTATTGATAAATACAGCGAGATCTGTTGTCCCACCACCTATATCTAGCATTGCAACACCTGATTTTTTTTCATGAGCTGTCAACACAGCTTCTGCTGATGCGATAGGTTCTAAAATTAGTGAATTTACTTTTAATCCTGCAATAGTAGCACATTTTTTTATGTTATTTACCATTGATATTTGACCCATTACAATATGGAAATTTCCCTGTAATACTTTCCCATTCATAGCAATAGGATTTTCGATACCTGTTTCATCATCAACGATATATGATTGTGGAATAATGTCGAGCAGTTTTTCTCCGGGATCAACAGTAGATTGTTTCATTAATTCTTTGAGTGCTTCTACGTGTTCGATTTTTATTAGCGAGTCTTCATCTTCGATTTTTATACTGCATCTGTTTCTTGATGTCTTAACATGTTGCCCTGCAATTCCTATAAAAACATCGTTTAATCGTAAGTTAGAGTCTTTTAAAATCTTGTTTAGAGCTATTCGGATAGAGTTTACTGTTTCGTCAATGTTAAGGACAACTCCACGCCTAATGCCTTTTGAGGTGGTAGTCCCAAAGCCTACAACTTCAAACTTATTGGCTTCGGTTTTTCTTCCTGCGATTGCTACGATTTTTGTTGTTCCAATGTCGATTGCTGCAATAATTTCCGATTTGTTTTCCATTTTTATTTCTTTTTGCAAATTACTTGATTTGAGTATTTTAAATTTATATTAGAGTATATATTCCAGTCAGTGAGAGCGAACCCTTTTTTATAAATAGCTTCGAGTTTACCCATTTTAAATTTATAATCGTTTAAATTCCCGAGCTCAATTATGTGATTTCCTACTCTTGGTATTAATTCAATTTCTTTTATATCGTTAATGTATATTTGTGTGATTTGATTTCTCCATAATTCATTTCCATTTAAAAAATTGACAAAATTATATAATTCTCGTAAAGTATAATGATAAGATTTGTCAATAGTGCTTATGTCTGTGGTATTTATACTAGTAACAAATGTGTGAGATATATTTCCTGATACTATGATTACATTGGCTGTATAATTGTCGCATATTGGCATTAATCGGCAGTTGTCGTCTATATAATAATGTTCGTTATTGTTGGTTATTATTCGCATAACAGGATTACGTTGTTTAATTTTTATGTTTATTTGCCCATTAAATTTACTGTAAACTTCAGCATCTTTTATAAATGGGCTTGTTTCAAGTATCTTTTCAATTTCGTCAAAATTAATACTATTAAGGATACATGAGTCAATTTTGATGTTATTAGTATTTAATAACTTATTAACAGTTGTCTCATTAATAAATTTATGGGGCTTATCTATTATAAAATTTGTGTTACTGCATATTATACTGTTTGACTTACGATTTACAAAACTGAGCATTAGAATTAAATAGCTTAGTAGTAGTGCCCATTTTATTATTTTAAAAACTGCCTTTTTCATTGTGCAAACTCCTTTCTAATAGGCTCTACTAATTGGTCTATATTACCTGCTCCCATTGTTACAATTAATTCGGGTTTTAGTTTTATTAGCAATGGGATAAGCTCTGTTTTGGAACACAAATGTTTATTTTTTATTGTAGTATATTTATATATGGTTTCGGAGCTAATGCCTGCAATGGGTTTTTCTCGTGCTGGATATATTGGCAGTAAAATAAGCTCATGGCAATCAGATAGGCTTGCCGCAAATTCTTTATAAAAATCTTTAGTTCGCGAAAATAAATGAGGTTGAAAAATTGCTGTAATTTTTTTATTAGGATAAATCTCTGAAACTGCATTGATAAATGCTTTTATTTCGTCTGGATGATGTGCATAATCATCAATATATATAATATCTGCGGTTTTTATTTTAATATCAAAGCGTCTTATTACTCCAGCAAAACTTTCGAGAGAGTTCCTTAATGTTTTTGTATCTGTATCATTGATGAGAGAGGCTGCCGTTGCTGCAAGTGCATTTTCAAGGTTATGCTTTCCGCCAATCTGATATTTAAGGTTTTTTATAACTTCGTTAGGCGTTTCTATGTCAAAATAGCAGTGCCCGTTTTTATAGGATATATTTTTTAAATTAAAATCACAGTTTTGGTCATTTAGTCCGTAAGTGTAGATATTTATTTTCCTTTCTAAAGATTGGAACAATGCAGGATTAATACTCTTATGTAAAATTAAATTGCCTTTAGACTTAATTTTGCTTGCAAATTCTATGAAGGCTTGTTGAAGAGTGGAGAAGTTATTGTAAATATCAAGGTGGTCGGCCTCAATACTTGTGATAATTGCCGTTGATGGAGTTAAATGAAGAAAAGATCTATCATATTCGTCGGCCTCAACAACAATATTATCGCTTGTAGAGTTTATGTATAAGTTTGATCCGAAGTTTTTTGATACTCCTCCTAAAAATGCCGAACAAGAGTCTTGAGTGTTACTTAATATCCATGATGTGATAGCTGAAACTGAAGTTTTTCCATGAGTACCTGCTATCGCAATGCTGGTTTTATTTTGACTTATCATTCCTAAAACTGCGGCTCTTTTTAAGATTTTAAAACTATGTGTTTTAAAATATGCGAGTTCTGCACTGTCTTCTGGTATTGCTGGAGTATAGACAATTAGTGTTTCAGATGAGTTTTTATATACGTTTGGAATTAAGTTTGTGTCATCATCGTAATGAATATCTATGCCAATCTTCTCTAGTCGTTTGCAATTATCACTTTGATATTTGTCGTAACCAGCCACTTTATAGTCGTTTACGTAAAAATATTGTGCAATGGCACTCATTCCAATTCCTCCGATTCCTAAGAAAAATATATTTTTATATTTATTTTCCATACGCTAGTTTATAAACTTCATCAGCAATAAGCTCTGTGGAATTTAATAAAGCAAGTTCTTTAATGTTTTTACTTAATGTTTTGGCTTGCTCTTTGTT
>JAQUBO010000149.1:6318-9090 GCA_028686735.1 Bacteroidales bacterium | reverse complement strand
TTGTGCAAATTCTTTATTTCCATCTCTTTCGAAGCCTTCTGCTATATTGTCCATAATAGAACCAGAAGCACTTCTTATTTGATCACGGAATCTATAATCTTTATTAAACAGTGCTTCGTCTGTAATTTTTTTTACAAAAGCACAAAGTTCTCTAGCTAACTGCCAAATTTCAAGATCTTCAAATGATTTTATTGTCATATTTTAGATTTTAAACCAAGTACTCGGAACTAAGAACTCGAAACCCGAAACCCGAAACTTTTTCAAACCCGAAACTTTTCCCTTCCTTCTACAGCTTCGCCTCCTCAGTCCCATGTTATATTACCACAGAATGAGTAGTTTTTGCGTTAATTACATCTGTAATTAATTAAAAAAACAAAATTACTATTTTTTTTGAGATTTTAGCTTGATTTTTATTACAAACTTAGTGCTGTATAGCTAATTAGTGTTTATATTTAGTGTCTTTTGAGATTTTTTTGTTTTAAACTTTTGTGCTAATACAATTAGTCCTGCAACAAAAAGCGGTAACAAAGGAATTTTATATCTTACCAAAGCACCAAAATTTGCAGATGCAAGACCTACTCCAAAGCCAAAAATTATTATAAAGCTAAATGCAAAAATTAGCATTGGGTCTTTAAATATATTTCTAAAAAATTGTATTAAACCAGTTTTAAATATGCAATAAGCAAGAAAAAGCATTAAAAACAAGCTTTCTAAACCTGCCAGTAAGATAAATGGGCTGCTAGCTTCCCAAATAAAGGGTCTAAATATTCCAGAAACTATTGCAATAGGAGCTTTTTTTAGGATTCCTAGTGGTGTAGCTTCAAATTTGCCAATATCGTAGTAGTTTTCTCCATATTGCTCTGCTCTTGTTAAATCTTGTTGTACAACTTGGGCATATTGTATTGCAGTATCAACATCTCCATATTGTTGCATTGCATCAGAGATGCCACTCATAATTAATGAAAAACCAAATAAAACAACAATAATTAAGAAAGGAGCTACAATAAATTTTATAAAACCAGATTTTATTGCTTTTAACTGTCCAAAGAAAAACCAAATAAATAAGCCGGGTACAAGGGCAGCGAAAATATAGGATTTAATTTTAATAATTAAAAATGAAGCAATAACAATTGTGATAATATATTTTAACTTAAACTTACGCAGTATTGCAAATTTATAGAAACAGTACATTATCCAGCCTATTGCAGAAATTGTAATAGTATCTTTTAAAATCCCTGAGCTCCAGAATAATACAGATGGAAAATACAAAATAGCTATAGCAAATTTACGTTCTAGCCCAGGATATATTTCACTAAACATTTGAAATAATTTCCATAAGCCAGAAAAACCTACAATTGAAGCAATTACGGTACTAATTAGAAAACTACCACTAGTAAGCAACATTAAAGGCGAATATACTCTAGCCACAAAAATGGAAGTAGGATCTCGCCACATATAGTTTGCTGGGTAGCCAGTTTTTACTGTAAAATATGACCAAAATTCTGGCTGATTCCCTTGGAAAAGTATATCAAAGTATTTTGATGGATCCAATACTAGCAATTTATTTAAACTATTAATTATTTTAAAATATTCAAAGGTATCTCCAGGGTAAAACAACATAGTAATTACCGCAAAAACAATTCCTGCCAATATTTTTACCACTAAAGCATTTGTGAAATATTTGTAATATGGGGCTTGAGCAGATTTTTTATCAGAAACAGATTTAGCGTAAAGAAAAGCTATGGCCAATATTACAATCAAGAATATAATGTCAAGTATTGTAACATTTATTATAGTGTTGTACCAATGTTGATATAATATCATGCTAATTATCCTGTTTTTTGCAAAGATATAAATAATTTTAGTTTATCGGTTCGCAGTTTTTACTTCGAATGTTTCCGCCAACTGGCAGATTCTCTTGTTCAAAAACGTTTTGCTCTCAATAAATGCAAAATTTGGTAAAATCTTACCGATTACCGAATACAAAAATCACCGAATACCAGTTTATCGGTTCGCAGTTCTTACTTCTATTGTTCCTCTGTTCTATTGCGATGTGCTGCGATGTGCTGAGCTTGTCGAAGTGAGCTTTTCGCCGAAGCATTCGAATGTTCCATTGCGATGTGCTGAGCTTTTCGTCGAAGCATTCTATTGTTCTATTGTTCTATTGTTCTATTGTTCTATTGTTCGACTGTTCCATTGTTCGATTGTTCAAAAACGTTTTTGCTCTCTAAAAACATTAACTCAATAAATTGCCTTCGCTACCCCCAACCCCTGAAGGGGAGTGCCTTCGCTAATATAACTAAACATTGTTTTTTTTTCTTACTTCTTTTGTTCTTCTGTTCCATTGTTCCATTGTTCTATTGTTCTATTGCGATGTGCTGCGATGTGCTGAGCTTGTCGAAGTGAGCTTTTCGCCGAAGCATTCTCTTGTTCGATTATTCAAAAACGTTTTTGCTCTCTAAAAACATAAATTTTGCGAAAATCTCACCGATTACCGAATACAAAAATCACCGAATACCAGTTTATCAGTTCGCAGTTCTTACTTCTATTGTTCTATTGTTCGACTGTTCCATTGTTCGCTTGTTCAAAAACGTTTTGCTTTCAATAAACATAAACTCAGTAAATTGCCTTCGCTACCCCCAACCCCTGAAGGTGGGGTGTCGTAAATCTATAAATAATCAATAATATCTCCCCCCCCCCCATATATCATTTTAGAGTTATTTTTTTTTTGGCTGATAACGAATCACATAAATTTTCATTTTTCAATTCTTT
>JAQUBO010000149.1:0-6308 GCA_028686735.1 Bacteroidales bacterium | reverse complement strand
CTTTAAGCATTTTACATGTACAGGAATCGATTGCTTTTTTTATTTCATCATCTAATAAATTTGACGTGAGTGCTGGTATTATTAGAGCTAAATCGGTTATTCCATTCATGGGGTTTTTACTTAACTCATTTTTGTATTTTCCGAATGTTGTTTCAACAATATCTGACGTACACACAAGCGTTTTTAACTGCTTCCCTATCAAAGTTGAATTTGTATTTAAATATTCTGTAAACAAGCATTTAAAATAGTTTTGTCTCTGTGTCTTTTTACATTTTTTTAATATTCGAGAACATTTTGTTTTAGTGTTATTACTTAACCCATTGTTCTTAAGCAATATAGACAGCTCTTCAATTGTTTCAATTATTTGACTCATTTCTTCAATAAAAGATTTCTTATTGCCGACCCATTGCAATAGTTCTTTTTCCTCTTTGGTTAAATTGTCTTTTTCTAATGCCGCTAAAACCTTCATTCCCCAGCCTGTTAGAATATCAATATTTAAAAATCTTGATTTGGATCTTTGGTTTGGTGGTATAATGTGAGCATGTTTACTACAACAAAGCTTTAGTCTCATTTCTCCCATCAGTTTAGTGAGTTCTATAAAATTGGCATCTTTCTTATACAGTTTTTCCAACATGAGTGCTATTGCATGAGTAACATCATATGTGTGATTTATTTCAGATAATCGCAATGCCTTCTTTAACAGAGAACTTCCATCAGTTGTTGCATATACAACTTTGCCTAGCAATGCTTTGCTTTTCTCTAATTCTGCAAAAACATCCTCTCCTGTCCATTTCTTTTTCGATTTTACAATAATTGGTTCCATATCTTGTATTCGCAGCGGTCTAGTAAAATCAACCTGACTGGATCTTACGCCTAAAATAACTAATAGCTTTTCTTGACCAATGCCTATGCTTTCATCCAAAATTAATATCCAATCATCAGCGATAACCTTAGTTTTATTGAGTTGATAATAACCTATTTTTTTTACCCACAACATACCCGAAGAATATGATGGTGTGTTACGTTCCAGTTCAATGCAAATGCTAAATATTTCAAATATGCCACTCATACTGCGAAAGCTAACCGAAGTCATAACTTTGGCAGAAACAAACAGCTTAATGACAGTGGTGCAAAAGTGTGAGTTTTTTGGTTTGTCTTTTTTTAAATTTCGGTTATCTGGTTTATCTTTTTTTTTACTGATTTAAGCTTTGCTAATAAAACAACATTTTCATTCTTAGAATCAACGGCTCTCTTGCGCCAACCATCTCTACTGATAGTTAATTCTTTAATTCTTTTCTTTAGTGCCTTATTTTCAAGTCTGCGATCAATGGCACGCACTTTCCAGTCATTATTTAACATTTTAGATACCCCTTCCATAAGTTATTATTTTAATTTATGCAAAGGTAATAAAATTATTTAATGGGACGAACAAATATTTGTTTTATTTACGATTTATGACACCCCACCCTGAAGGGGAGTGCCTTCGCTAATATAACTAAACATTGTTTTTTTTTCTTACTTCTCTTGTTCTCTTGTTCTCTTGTTCTCTTGCGATGTGCTGCGATGTGCTGAGCTTGTCGAAGTGAGCTTTTCGCCGAAGCATTCTCTTGTTCGATTGTTCAAAAACGTTTTTGCTCTCTAATACCAATTAAATTACAAAACCCCCTATTGGATGTTGTAATTATTTTTTGCATATGCAAGGCGAAAAATTGCGACATAGCAATAGTTACGTCAATATTTTTTAACGAAGCAAATGCGTAAAATAATCAATTTATATCGGGTGTTTTGTGATTAAATTGGTATAAAAACATAAAATTTGCGAAAATCTCACCGATTACCGAATACAAAAATCACCGAATACCAGTTTATCAGTTCGCAGTTCTTACTTCTATTGTTCAAAAACGTTTTGCTCTCAAAAAATGCAAAATTTTGCGAAAATCTCACCGATTACCGAATACAAATCTCACCGAATACAAGTTTATCGGTTGCTCGGTTTTTTGGTTCTGTTTTAGATTGCATAAAATTTCTTATTTTTACAAAAAATCTTAAATAATGCCCAAGGGAAAAAAGTGGTATATATTTTATTGCAAATCTAGAGCGGAGAAAAAAGCAAATGAGGAGCTTATAGCACGTGGGTATAATCCGTATTTGCCCACAATTCAGCAAGATAGGGTGTGGAGTGATAGAATAAAAACTGTAAATCTACCAATGCTGCCTGGCTATATTTTTGTAAATTGCTTTGATTATGATATTGTAAATATTGTTCAATTATCCCAAATTGTTAGTGTTGTGCGTTTTGGAAAAGACTTTGCTAAAATTCGACAGTCTGAAATCGATATTCTTAAAAAAGTAGAATTGCATGGGTTAAAAGTTATTGTTGAACATTCAATTATTAATTTAGGAGATAAAGTTGAGATTTATGCTGGTGTTCTTCGTAATCAACAGGGATACTGTATTGAAGAAGCAGGTAATAATTATTTTGTTATAGCAATTGAAGGAATAAATCAAAGTATTAAAATTAAGATTGATAAAGGGATGGTTAGGAAGGTTTAACGGTGACTTCGAGACATTTTGATGTTCTAAAAAAAACATCAAAATCCTCAGTCACCTTAGAGGTTAAGCGGTTGAGCGGTTGACTTCGACTCCGCTCAGCCACCTTATCGGTTGAGCGGTTCTTACTTCGAATGTTCTATTGTTCTAATGTTTGATTGTTCTATTGTTCGACTGTTCAAAAACGTTTTGCTCTCAAAAAACATAAATTTTGCGAAAATCTCACCGATTACCGAATACAAAAATCACCGAATACCAGTTTATCGGTTGTCGGTTCTCGGTTGATCTGTTTTCGGTTTGGCGGTTGTCATTTAAACTGGTAAACTGGTAACCTGATAAACTATTTACATTCTAATACAAAAATCCGAATAACCATAAAGGGATTGTGTTCCCAAATCCGATTTCAATATTATCAATAGCTAGATATGCGTTTTTAATATTTTTTATTTGCTTCGAGTCCTTATTTTTACCTCCGACTTCGAAAGTGTACTTAGTATCAATAATAAAATCTCCAAATTTCGGATAGTTTACTTTATAGAGATAATTTAATTGATTCATAAAGAAAGTTTCTCTAATCAGACCAGTTTGAGCACTCGTTTGATTCAATGCGTAAATTAGATTAGTATTATCAAGGAATATCTTTTCTGGTTTTTGTAAAATTTTATTTCCTTTTGCTGCTGTAACGAGCAATGAGATAAGCTCAGCATTTTCTAAGAAACCCAAATATCTATAAAGAGTTCTTAAATCTGAAATATTTAAATTTGACGATAGTTTTGTAAGGTTTGGAGTAAATGGTACAGTAGTTGAAATGGCAGCAAGTAGCTTTTTTATCTTACCAATTGTCTCAAAACTAATATCCGTAACCGAAGGAATATCAATCTCCAAAATCAAGTTGACAACGCTTTTTATTCTTTGATAGTATTGTTCGGGATTCTCAACATAAAAAGGATAATATCCATGCTCGATATAATTCTGAAAAGCAGGAAGAATTTTAATCTCACTTGTAATCTGATTTGCGATGTCAACATGCCCAGAAATAACGTCCTCTAGTCGAGCAGTTTTAAACTTGTAATTTTTGTTAATGCAAAGATATTCGCGAAATGATAAGCCATTTAATTTATAAGTACTTTTTCTTCTGCTTAAATCACCATTACCTTTATAGAGTTGAATAATTGAAGAGCCTGAATAAACAATTTTCAATTCCGGAATTTGATCATATATAATTTTTAGCTCTGATGACCAATCGTGCCCCTTAAGCTTTTCGGGATATTTGTGAACTTCATCAATAAATAAATATTGTCCTCCATATTGACTAAATACAAGTGCTGTTTCCTTAATAGAGTTATTATAAAAATAAGAATCATCAAGTGAAATATATAAAACAGATTGTGAGCTTATACGATAGTATTCTTTTGCTTTTTGTAACATCAATGTTGTTTTTCCAACACCTCTTGAACCTCGAATCTCAACTAGTTGCTGATTCCAATCTATATGCTCAAATAGACTTCTTATAAAATCCGTTTTTACATTATTTATCAATTTTGTACTTATTGCATATAATTCCTGCATATTGTTTTTTTACAAATATAGCATATTTATGTATTCGACAACATATTTTACTTAATTATTATGTATTCTGTTACACTAAGCTAGGTTTTTCGGTTGAGCGGTTCTTGGTTGAGCGGTTGAGCGGTTTCCCTTCGACTCCGCTCAGGGTAAAATCAGTTTATCGGTTTACCAGTTCTTACTTCGATTGTTCCATTGTTCTATTGTTCCATTGTTCAAAAACGTTTTGCTCTCAAAAAATGCAAAATTTTGCTAAAATCTTACCGATTACCGAATACAAAAATCACCGAATACAAGTTTATCAGTTGATCAGTTTATCGGTTTTTAACATTTCAATAATCTCAGATAGGTTGCAAACTAGAATATCATCTTTTATTTTGTATTTTTTGCTTACAGGTGCCACGACATAAGTCATTTTGGGCATAATTACTTCTTTTGCTCGCCAAAATCCTTTATTCAGTTTTGGTGCAGATGATGCTTTGCATTCTATGGCTATAATTTCATCTTGTTTTTGAATTACTAGGTCAATTTCATCACCTGTGGCACTTCTGTAAAAAGAAAACTTGCAATTTCGTAAAGATGAACAGATGTTCTCAATAACTAATCCTTCCCAAGATGCTCCAAAAATCGGATTTCCCATCAAGTCATTAAAATTATTTATGCCTAATAAATTATGTAATAGACCTGAATCTCTAATATATACTTTGGGCGATTTAATTAGTCTCTTTTTTACATTTACATCGAATGGCTCTAAAACTCTAAGGATAAAAGTCTGAGACAAAAGGTCAAGATAACGTTTTACAGTTGGATGGGTTAATCCCAAAGATTCGCCTAATTTAGAAGCATTAAATAACTGTCCATGTAGATGAGCAGACATAGTAAGCATTCGCAAAAGCTGCCTTGCTGGTATCTGAAATCCCAATTGAGGAATATCTCGTTCAACAAAAGTTCTTAAATAATTTTCGCACCATAAACCTGATGCATAATCACTTTGGGCAAGATAACTATCGGGATAAGCACCTCTAAACCAGAATTTGTTTAAATCAAAGCTGTCTATCGATTCTACTTCCGAAATAAGAAATGGTGTAAGCTCAATAATACCAATTCTTCCAGCAAGAGACTCTGAACTTTGTTGAATAATATCTCTAGAAGCAGATCCTAGCAAAATAAGTCTGGAATTTCGCCTGTTTCTATCAATTTCACTTCGTAGAATAGAAAACAAGTTCGGAACCAACTGAATCTCGTCTATACAAATGGTCTTATCCTCATTAGCTTTAAAAAACAAACTAGGTTCTGTTAGTTTTGCTAAATCATCTCTATTTTGTAAATCCAGATATTCAAAAGAATCAAAAGTATCTGTCATGCTTTTTATCAGAGTAGATTTTCCGCATTGCCTAGGACCAAGTATCACTACTGCAGGAAAAACAGATAGATTTTCTTGTATAAATGGCCTAATTATTCTTTCTATAAAAGCGTGCATATTGTAAGTGTAGTTTTCAATTTGCACAAATTTACGGTAAATTTTTTAATTCTGCAAGTTTTTTTAATGTGGGGGTATCGGTTGGTCGGTTTACCAGTTCTTACTTCGAATGTTCTATTGCGATGTGCTGCGATGTGCTGAGCCTGTCGAAGTGAGCTTTTCGCCGAAGCATTCTATTGTTCGACTGTTCAAAAACGTTATGTCATTCAATAAACATAAACTCAGCAAATTGCCTTCGCTACCCCCAACCCTTGAAGGGGAGTGCCTTCGCTAATATAACTAAACATTGTTTTTTTTCTTACTTCTTTTGTTCTTCTGTTCGATTGTTTCCGCCAACTGGCGGATTCTATTGTTCCATTGTTCAAAAACGTCATGCTTTTTACAAACATTAGCTCAATAAGCTGCCTTCGCTACCCCCAACCCCTGAAGGGGAGTGCCTTCGCTAATATAACGAAACATTGTTTTTTGTTCTTTGTTTGTTGTTCTTTGCGATGCACTGCGCTTTTGTCGAAGCGTTCGTTATTCGTCGTTCGTCGTTCTCTTGTTCAAAAACGTTTTGCTCTCAAAAAACATAAAATTTGCGAAATGTCAATGCCTGAAATAGGTTGACCGTTTTAAGAGTTGAATTTTAATAATTAAAACGTTAAATTTATGGCAACAAGATCAAATTACAAACTGACAACCGAAGCTCGTCAAAGAAGAACTTTTAGTG
>JAQUBO010000148.1 GCA_028686735.1 Bacteroidales bacterium | reverse complement strand
TGTTGATGCATCATAAAAACATACCGTTTGACCAACTGTAACAATAGTGTTATCAGCAGTAAAGTCGGCTACTGGTATAGCAGATGGAATATTAACAGCGTAGGCTTTTAAGCATAGATCCCAATCATATTCAGTACTACCACCTATAGGATCCCAGTCACTTCCATTATCACTAAGCCAACAAACACCAGTTTCTATACTTACACTACTTGCAAATCCATCAAAAACCATCTCAATAGGAATTGTAGATTCATTACCTGAATTATATCTAAGCTTTATATAAAAATCATTTCCAATACCAATATTTACAGGACTTAACAGATTAAAAGTATAATACCCAGGATATGTACATGACTTAACGCCAGTTGTTCCAAGCAAATTAGATAATATCCCTCCACTAAAGTTATCATATATTTCTAGTGTTACATCTGTTCCTGCATCATTGATATAAGTACCTAACATTGTAATTTGTTGATTATCCGAGGCAATATATTTTACAAGTCCATAATCATCTCCATCACCATATCCAACTGCAGTTATAGCTCCAAACTCATCGTAATAATATATTTCACTTTCTGCATTATAGTCAATATTAGAGGGAAAATACGCCACAGTAGTTAAAGCCTTAGTATCTTCGTAGGAGATGTAAAAATATCCAGCTTCTCCCCATGAGGGTCCCCAAGAGTTTTTAATAATCCATGCTCCTTGTGAGGATGGTGTAGCAGCACTGCCTCCAGTAACTGTTTTACTATTATCCCACCCTACAACAGCTACTCCATGATTTGTACTCTCGGTTCCATTATAATAATATGTTTTGTTTGTATAGTTCATATAATTATTATCAAAATGGATATTCACATAAAGAGCACCATTATCCATAATTGCTTGTTTAATAATATCTGCACTATAATTGGCATCAGCGATTCCTGGTAAATATCTTGCTTCACCAACATAAGCAACTGGCGTTAATCCGCTTACACAACTTGAATTAAGTGGCAAAGTATATTCGTCATCATTTTCACTTATCGGCCCAGACCTTCTTGACAAGTATGCGGTTGATAAATCTGAATTTCCACCCTCACTTGGAGTCCAGTCAAATCCATGACAGGTTGCAAGATTTTGTTCAGATAAATCGAAAGTTACCCATGATTGTTTTTTCCAATATGATTCTACTGCTGCATAAGTGGCAAATGCCCAACAAGCACCCTCAGCCCCCTGGTCTTTAACAGGAGTAAGGTATGCACCACCATCAACAGTTCTTAAATCATATTCTGCAGGTAAACTTTTAGGAGAAGAAGTTTGAAGATTACTATAATCTCTAACAATTGGAGACGGTATTTCGCCAAGATAATAACCCTCTGCGGATCTATTTTGAATATTTCCAGTATTTTTCTTATTTAGATACTCTAAATAATCGGGATTTACTTCACGAATTTGTAAACCTTGCTGTGCAATCATAATAATTACCGAACATAACAACGATGCTACTAATATAATTCTTTTCATAATAAATCTTATTCTTTTTGTAAATGTGTTAAAATGTCTTAACTCAAGCAAAAATAAAGAAAAACTAAAAAGAACTATAAAAAATTACAATAATTATACAGACGCATTATCCACACCCATCACAGCCACATTCCGAACAACCAGAATCACATGGATCAGAAATACCAAATTTTGAAACCATGCCTTCGGCAATTGGCAAACCTTTAGCTTTCCAGACATATATACCACCATCAAGATTTGCAACGCTTGTATAACCCGCATTATTACTTCGTGAGAGCTTCGCCGTTCATGCGATTAGCTTTGTGTAGATACACCTGTGCTGAGTTTATCGAAGTAAGGCGCCTAACTTTGCAGTTATACAAATGTATTACAATAAGTTAGCAACGCAGTAGATGCACAAAGACAATCGCAAGCAGCACTAAAATTTGGGTGCATTAATGACTTTTGATAAACAATATAAATGTTTGACAATCTGACATTTACTTACATATTCTACAAAAAGCGGTGAATAATGCGGGATAAGCAACAAAGATTCTTAACAGAAGTAATATATTCTCCTCCATCAACAGTGCTTAAATCATATTCTGCTGGTAAACTTTTAGGAGAAGAAGTTTGAAGATTACTATAATCTCTAACAATTGGAGACGGTATTTCGCCAAGATAATAACCCTCTGCGGATTTATTTTGAATATTTCCAGTATTTTTCTTATTTAGATACTCTAAATAATCGGGATTTACTTCACGAATTTGTAAACCTTGCTGTGCAATCATAATAATTACCGAACATAACAACGATGCTACTAATATAATTCTTTTCACAATAAATCTTATTCTTTTTGTAAATGTGTTAAGATGTCTTAACTCAAGCAAAAAAAAGAAGAACTAAAAAGAACTATAAAAAAGTACAGTAATTATACAGACGCATTATCCACACCCATCACAACCACATTCCGAACAACCAGAATCGCATGGATCAGAAATACCAGACTTTGAAACCATACCTTTGGAAATGGGTAAACCTTTTGTTTTCCAAGCATATATACCGCCATCAAGATTTGCAACGCTTGTATAATCTTGTCTGTTTAAGACATTAACAATTTTTGTACTACGAATTCCTTCGTCACAAACAACAATTAAAGGTATCTCTTTAGGGATTAAATGTATATTTTCCATAATAGAAGACATCGGAAAAAACAATACATTTTGAAAATTAAAAAACTCCTTTGCTTGTTCTTCAGGTTCTCTAACATCTATAAAAAACACTTGATCTTTAACAATTAAATCATAAGCATCTGTTACCGTTATGTGCTTGACTCCCTCTAATTGAAAATCTTGAATGGTAGGTTTTTCGGATAAATTCATCTTTTTAAGTTTTAGTTATATTGTAAACAATTATTTTAATAAATAGTTTTACAAACCTACTTTTTTAAGAACAATAATACCGTCAAAGTTATTTTTATTTATAGAGTTTCCTTACTTAGTGCCCGCAAGAACTGAGTTCGAGGCTTGCGTAGTTTTGAAAATCAAGAAGTTCGCCGACTGGCGGATGACTGTTTTCAAAACAAGCATAACGTGATACATTGCTATGTGCTGATCCGTCAGCCGACGGAGAAATGAGCGGTGTCGAAATGAAGAATTTAGCAAAGCGGTATCACGAACACCGCTAAATTAAAATTCCATTATGAGTAAATCGGACATTATGGACAGACACTACTTAAGCATATTTTTAGACAGCATTCACAGAGACCAATGCCTTTATTACTAAAACAAGCTACAATGACCTAATAATAACAGTGTTGAGGTTTACCATATATACATTTTGATAAACAATGTGAGTCAAACGAGTAATTATCTCAATTTAAACAAAAATTATACACATAAAAAACTAAAAAGTTAGCAGATTTTACTAATTTCGCAGCAAATAAATAATTGTCTCATTTTATTAAGAGATTACACATATTATGAACAAAATCGTAGGAAAAGAATATTTATCAGAAAAGATTGTCAAGCTAGAAGTTGAAGCTCCTTTAATTGCCAAAAGCCGACGAGCAGGACATTTTGTAATTGTCCGTATCGGCGATAAGGGTGAACGAATTCCATATACCATTGCTGCATCTGACATTGAAAAAGGCACCATCACACTTGTTATTCAATTAGTTGGTAAATCATCACAAAAAATATGCAAACTTAAAGTTGGCGATTATATTACTGACTTAGTTGGTCCACTTGGGAATGCTACTCATATAGAGAACTATGGTACAGTAGTTTGTGCAGGTGGCGGTGTTGGTATTGCACCCATGCTCCCAATTATTGAAGCAATGAGCAAAGCTGGAAACAAGGTAATTGTTGTTTTAGCTGCACGCTCAAAAGAATTACTTATACTAGAGGATCAAGTGAGAGAGTTTGCCGATGAACTTATTATTATGACTGACGATGGTTCGTATGGCGAAAAAGGATTAATAACAGACGGTATAGAAAAAATAATTAAACGCAAAAAAGTGGATCTTTGCGTAACTATTGGTCCTGCTGTGATGATGAAGTTTGTTGCTCTCTTAACTAAAAAATATGAAATCCCCACCCTAGCATCATTAAACACCATAATGGTTGATGGAACGGGTATGTGCGGTGCGTGTAGAGTAACAGTGGGTGGCGAAACAAAATTTGTATGTGTGGACGGCCCAGAATTTGACGCACATCAAGTAGATTTTGATGAAATGATTACAAGACTCAAAGCCTACGATTAATTTTATGCTAATTTAAATATTGTTTACAATTTATTGACTTCTAATTATAATATATATGCTTTCAAAAGAATATTTAAAAGCTGACCGCTCTGCATCTTGGCGCGAAGAACTAAGAAAATCTCTAAAAAACAAAGATCGCATACAACTTTCTCGCGTAGTTATGGGCTCAATTGACCCCAAGATAAGGAGCAAAAACTATCAAGAAGTAAACGTAGGTTTAACTCCAGAACAAGCCATTGCAGAGGCTAAGCGTTGTTTAGACTGTGTAAATCCTACATGCATTTCTGGATGTCCAGTAGAAATAAACATCCCTAAATTTATAAAAAACATAGAACGCGGCGAGTTTTTAGAAGCTGCTAAAGTTCTCAAAGAAACAAATGCTTTGCCAGCAGTCTGCGGACGAGTATGCCCACAAGAAAAACAATGCGAAAGCACTTGCTTTTATGTGCAAAAATTGAATAAACCAGCTGTAGCAATTGGCCATTTAGAGCGATTTGCTGCCGATTACGAAAGAGACAGTGGCAACATAAATATTCCTGAAATAGAACCTGCCAATGGAATAAAAGTAGCAGTTATAGGCTCTGGCCCTGCTGGATTAGCTTTTGCAGGAGATATGGTAAAAAAAGGTTTTGATGTAACAGTATATGAAGCTCTACACGAATTAGGGGGAGTACTACGATATGGAATCCCAGAATTTAGACTGCCCAACAATATTGTACATACTGAAATTGATGTACTAGCAAAAATGGGAGTTAAATTTATGACCAACTGTATAATTGGTAAAACTATTTCGCACGACGATTTGTTAGAAATGGGCTATAAAGGAATATTTGTGGCAAGTGGAGCTGGCTTACCCCATTTTATGCATATTCCTGGAGAAAACCTAAATGGTGTAATGTCGTGTAACGAATATTTAACCCGTGTAAACCTTATGGATGCGGCTAATCCAGAAAGTGAAACGCCAGTGTGGAGAGGGGAAAATGTTGCTGTCATTGGAGGAGGAAATACTGCAATGGACGCAGTAAGAACTGCACAAAGACTAGGGGCAAAAAGAGCAATGATTGTATATAGACGGTCGGAGGAAGAAATGCCTGCACGTTTAGAAGAATTACATCACGCTAAAGAAGAAGGAATTGAGTTTTTTAACTTACATAATCCATTGAAATACGAAGGAGACGAAAAAGGATGCGTAAAACGAATGTTGCTACAACGAATGGAATTAGGCGAACCCGACTCATCTGGTCGTCGCCGTCCATCACCTATTGAAGGAGATACTGTTTGGATGGATGTTGACCAAGTTATTGTGAGTGTAGGCGTATCGCCAAATCCACTGATACCCTCAACATTTAAAGGTTTGGAAATTACAAAATGGGGAACAATTGTTGTTGACTGCGACACAATGCAATCAGCACAAAAAGAAATATATGCAGGCGGAGATATTGTTCGAGGTGGAGCAACTGTTATATTAGCTATGGGAGATGGACGAAAAGCTGCAAAAACTATGGGAGAAAATCTTATTGAAAAATAAAAACTTAACCCGCATTATTACTATTTATTGACAACTCGACTTTCATATTTTTAAAATTCAAGCTATTCTAACACTATTTTTCGATTTATTATTCCTTTACTGGTTGTTATCTTAATCAAATATAATCCTTTTGAAAAACTACTTAAATTCATAATATATATTTTTCTATTTTCGCTACATTGTTTCACTATTTGCCCATCAACGTTTACAATCTCAACCAAGTCTATATTTTGCCCTTCTATTGTTATTAAACCAGAAGTTGGATTAGGATACACATTTATATTACTAGTATTTATAAAACCAATCCCAGACCCATTTTCAACAATTATTTGCTTATATGTTGTATCTGTACATTCGTGATGATTTTTAAAACTCGCATAGACATAAGCAATTCCTATTGTATCCCATTTTACCTTTATATGAAAATCATCAAGATATTCAACAATTATACAATTATCAACCAGCCAACTATCCAAAAGATTAAATGGTGGGAGCCAATACAAAGTTGTATCTCCAATATTAACAGTATCAGGACCCCAAATCTCTGGGGTATCTGGTAAAGGATTGATTTGTAAAGATAATTTGAATATACTATCGCAACCAGTAGTAGCCTGTAAAGTATCGTAATACACTCCTTGTGTAGAATAATCAATCCCATGCCAAAAATATTGTTCATTTTCACATATTGAAATGTTTTCTTCAGTAAAAGATGATACGTTTCTTGTAAAATTTAGCTCAAAAATACTATCGCAGCCTTGTACTGTTTCTAAATTATCATAATAAACACCAGTTGAATTAATAATCATATCGTGCCAATAAATATAGTTATCGTCACAAACGCTGTCATATTCAACCATATAATAACTATTATTAAAGTTTATTTGAACCTCAAAAATACTATCACAACCAGCTATAGTTAATAAACTATCAGTATATACTCCTGATGTGAAATAATAATCTCCGTGCCATAATACGCTATCTTCACAAATATTCAATACATCACTATAATAATAATTAGGAGTAATTATTAAATTTAGTGCATATACACTATCACATCCTACAGTGGTTTGTAAACTATCGTAATATATTCCTGAAACAGAATAATAATTTCCACGCCATTCAACACTATTACCATTACATGTAGTCATAATATCTTCAAAATAAAATGCTGGATTTACAAATAATTGTAGTTCAAAAATACTATCACAGCCTAAAACAGTTTGTAAACTGTCATAATAAGTACCTTGGATATTATAATAACTCTGATGCCAAAATAAACTGTCATTATTACAAATAGTTTGTTGCTCGGAATAAAAAAATGTAGGATTTACAACCAATTGCATTTCGTAAACACTATCGCAACCCATTACGGTATTTAAGCTATCGCAATAAGTTCCTGAAGTATCATAATAATTCCCACGCCACAATAAACTGTCATTTTCACAAATAGTGTATTGTTCGGTATAGAAAAATATAGGATTTACAACCAATTGCATTTCGTAAATACTATCGCAACCCATTACGGTACTTAAACTATCGTAATAAGTTCCTGGAATATCATAATAATTTCCACGCCATAACAAACTGTCATTTTCGCAAATATTTTGCTGCTCGGTATAAAAAAATGTAGGATTAACTATTAATTGCATTTCGTAAATACTATCGCAACCCAGTACGGTACTTAAACTATCGTAATAAGTTCCTGGAATATCATAGTAATTTCCATGCCAAAATAAGCTACCATTATCACAAATAGTCTGCTGTTCGGTATAAAAATATTTTGGATTTACAGTTAAATTCAACTCATAAACACTATCGCAATCGTTTACTGTTTGATAATTAGCATAATATGTTCCTTCCGATAAATAATAATCTCCTTGCCATAACAAACTATCTGTATTACAAATAAATTCTTGCTCAACAAAATAGTATGAAGGATTTACAATTAATATAATTGTATCTGAGGAAATTATACCTGCATCTGAATAAACGTCAACATGGTAAGTTCCAGCATCTGTAATATTAATATGCTGGTTCAGCCCAATTATATCAGGAGATGGCAATTTTCTCCAATAATAAGAATATCCTACTCCTGCACCAGCATCTAAAGTAATTGTATCATTTTCACAAATAGCAGTATCATTTCCAAGATTAACAATAGGAGGTTCTCCTATAACAATATTATCTATATAAACCATATCTTGACTACCAATCCTACAACATGATTGAAACTTCAATGTAAAATTATTTCCCGCATAAGCTGATAAATCAAATTGTTTAGTTTCAAAATCAGTCATATTATTATTGTAAGTATGATCTCCATTTATATCTTTTATTTGAACAATATTATTAATTAGAACTCTAAACCATGAATTATTACTATAATCTTGAGACATCAACCTAATATCAAACTGCAAAATTGGATTTAACAAAGAGCTTACATCTATATCGCAAGAATAAGCAGAAGCTTGGAATTTAGTGTTTTGCACCCATATATTTATCGAATCAGGATTGCTCCCTCCTTGCCAACCTGAATTATAGTCTCCTCCAAAAAAGTTTAATCCAAATTCACTATTATTCGCAGACTGATTATTTACCAGAATCTTAGCCTGTTCTCCCGACTGTTCAACAAAAGACAAATTATCCCCTAATTCAAATTTTTCGATAAATGGAAAAGTATCAATATTAGGATAAGAAATAGTAGATGTTATAGAAGTGTCATTTTCGGTGTTTTCATCTCCAATAGCATGAACTACAGCTATACAATTATATTTACCTAGTTGAGAGAAATCAGCTTTATTTACAAATGTATAAACAAGAGAATCGCCAGACTGAATGGTTGGTGAAATTACTTCATTAACAAAACTTGCTCCACTATCAATTGAATATTGAACAGAAAAATTGTTTTGTGAAGACGTGCCTGTATTTACTATCGTTATAGTAATATCTTCCGTTGTAGTTAAAGAACAAGAAGTAGGCACGATAAAGTCTATTATTTTCAAATCAAGAGTAAAAGGGTCATACTCATCAGCTCCAATATCGGGGCTTGTAGCATTTCTTAATTCTCCATCAATATCGGATGTCTCAAGCCCTCCTAATCCAGCATTATTTAAATGTACAGAATATGTATGTAAATCTGAATCTGATATATAATCTGGTTTGTATGATATTGAATTAGCAGCTTGTGATGAGTTCGTTTGCCATTCGCTTAGATTCGCACAGTTTACCCCTTTCTAGGTACCAAAAATAGCACCTGTTGCATAAAGATTATTATAATCAAGAACAACATCATTCGAGGAAGAACTTATATTTATGCAAGACCCATTGTTTTTATTATGCAAAATATTATTTTTCATTAAAA
>JAQUBO010000147.1 GCA_028686735.1 Bacteroidales bacterium | reverse complement strand
AAGCTAATCAATACGAATGTCAACTAGCTGTATGGTTTTATTTAAAAATACTTAAAGATTATTTGAATTGCGATATTGATAATTCCATACTAAACTCATTATATAAATCGAGTAATTGGGATTCAAAATGTTTGCTTCGTACGGTTAATAGACGTAAATTAATTTTCAACAAAAAATCTTTAGGCTTATGTGCTTTTTCAACACTATATCTTAAATATGGCTATGTTTATTTAGCTTTTTTACCTTTCCGAAAAACCTTAAAACATTTAACTGGATTATAAAAAGCATGGTTACTAAAAACCCTACATATATCAACGGACACTTTATGACCCAGTCCATGACTGGAATTCAACGTTTTTCATACGAACTATGTAAAGCAATGATAAATGCAGGTGAAGAAATTATAATTCTTGCTCCACGTAAAACAAAACCTGAATATCAACTAAATTGCAAAATAGAGAAGTTCGGCATTTTTAACGGCGTTTTATGGGAACATTTGGAGCTTTTGCTATTACTTTTAAAAAAGAGAAAGCCTCTTTTGTTAAATTTCGGTAGCCCAGGTCCACTTTTCTACAAAAACAGAATTGTTACAATTCATGATGTTTCATTCAAAAAAAACCCAAAGTGGTTTGCCTGGTATTACAGTTTATATTACAGAATTATAACACCAATTTATGCAAAAAGATCACATAAAATCATTACGGTAAGCAAGTTTTCTAAATCTGAAATACAAAACTGGTTAAAACTCCCAGATGATAAATTTGAAATAGTTCACAATGCTGTCTCAAAAGAGATTAGCCCCAAAGAACAAGACACGCCAATACAAAAAGGAAAATATATTTTAACAGTTTCATCACTTGATCCGCGTAAAAACCTGAAAAATATCTTTAAAGCATTTTCATTAAATAAAGATATTAATTTACAGCTTATTTTAGCTGGGAAAAAATCTTCGATGTTTAATTTCAAAGATGATGATGAAGTGAAAATAAAGTCTATTGGGTATGTAAGCAATTCTCAGTTAGCAAATCTTTATAAAAATGCATCAGCTTTTATTTATTTATCTTATTACGAAGGCTTTGGCATCCCTCCTCTCGAGGCTATGTCGTTTGGCTGTCCAGTAATTTTATCCGATATTCCTGTTTTTAGAGAAATTTATCACAACTCTGCTTTATTTGTCAATCCCGATAAGCTTGACGAAATTAGTAATGCCATAAACCAAATTGTAAATAATGAACAACTTAGAACTGAATTAATATCAAAAGGACTACATAAATCACAAGAATATAATTGGGAAAAATCAGCAAAACTTCTCTGTGAGATTATACATAAAAACCAGTAAAATAAATATAATAGTATATTGACCAATGAACAAAAAAGATTTAAACAAAAACTTTATAATATTTACATTCCAAAGAACAGGGAGCAGTACTTTAAGTGATATTTTAGACCTTCATCCAGATAGTAATGTATTATTTGAACCTTTTTATAAAGGTTTAGCAACCAAAGATAGAGCTTACTACAAGAAAGTAAATGATATCCAAACATTAAATAATACTCTTAAAGAAATCTTTTCTCAATACACCGGTATAAAACATATTTCAACTCAACTAGATGAATCTTATAATAAATATATGCTTAAAGCTAATTATAAGATTATATTGCTATGGCGACAGAATTTTTTACAAAAAACAATATCTCATCAAATTTCAAGTAAGACTCAAGCTTGGTTTAAAGACAGAAATAAGATCCATAAAACAAAATTTGATCCTTTAAGTTTTGATTCAATAGATAAGTTTCTTAAGCTCTACAAAAACCAAGTAAACAAATATTACACTTTTTTAACAAATAATAATATTGATTTTTTTCAATTAACTTATGAGGAATTGTATAGTCCAGATTTACCCTTAAGTCAAAAATTAAAGAAAATAAATGATATTATTAAATATTTAGGTTACGACGAAATAACTGATCAAGAAATAATTAAGCAAATTAAGGTACTTTTAAATCCCAAAAAAAGCAAATTAAATAATCTTTCAACCTATTTTAAAATCCCCAATATTGTTGAGATAGAAAAAAAATTTGGTTCTGAAGAGAATGGTCATTTGTTTCAACTCAATTCCCTTCAAATTTTCTACTATAAATTTAAAGCATCAATAATTAATTTATTTTACAGAATTGATCTAAATTACGCAGCGGGGAGCATTGGTTTATTCTTACAAAAACATATTCCATTTTTATATAGATTTTTAAAAAGAATAAAGACATTTACTTTTAGGAAAGATTAGAAAAAAGGATTCTTAACAATAAAGATATTAACAATTATTTACTTTAATTCATTAGTTTGCTATAAGTTACATCGTTAATAAGTTTTTTATAATAATTTTAATAATAATTGGTGTTTATAAATAAAAACCTTTATTTTGCATAAAGAAAAAAAATATACATTTATGAAAAAAACAGTATTATTATTAACAGTTTGCACAGCAGCACTTTTAATGTTATGGTCATGCAAATCTCAAAAAGAAGTTGAAAGTAAAACAATTGATTTAACAAGTCAGGTTGATTCTGCCAGTTACTCAATAGGTGTTCAGATTGCAGAAAACTTTGTCAGACAAGGTTTAGATACTGTAATGAATGTCGATTTGATAGTTGCTGGTATTCAAGATCAAATAGCTAAAGAATCAAAAATAGCAATTGAGGCTACCGATCAAATTGTACAATCATTTTTTGAGGAGATGCAAAAAGCACAGTCAGGAGATAAACTAAGCGAGGGAGAAGCTTTTCTAAAAGAAAACGGCAAACGTCCTGAAGTTACAACTACTGCTAGTGGCTTACAGTACGAAGTACTTGAAATGGGCAATGGAGCAAAACCAACTGCAAGCTCTACAGTTAAAGTACATTATCAAGGAACATTACTCGATGGAACAGTATTTGACAGTTCGTATGACAGAGGAGAGCCAATCTCATTTCCTTTAAACGGAGTTATTAAAGGCTGGACTGAAGGACTACAATTAATGCCTGTAGGATCAAAATTCAGGTTTGTTATTCCATACGACTTAGCTTATGGCGAAAGAGGAGCTGGTCAGCTAATCGGTCCTTTTGAGACTTTAATTTTTGAGGTTGAATTACTCGATATTGAAAAATAATTATCAAAACCGAAGTTTAACTTCGGTTTTTTTTTGTAAAAAAAAATGTAACTTAAATAAAAACAATATGAAAAATAAAAATCTAATCTCCATTAACGACTTCTCAAAAGAAGATTATTTTAAAATTTTAAATTTAGCAGAACATTTTCGACAAAATCCAAATCAAAAATTACTAGAGAACCATATTATTGCCTCATTGTTTTTTGAGCCCTCAACTCGTACTCGATTAAGCTTTGAGACAGCTGTGCAAAGATTGGGTGGTCGAATAATTGGCTTTAGCGAAGCAAGTAACTCCAGTATCTCCAAAGGAGAATCATTAAAAGACACAATACTAACTGTAAGTCGCTATGCTGATTTAATAGTTATGCGGCATCCAATAGAAGGAAGTGCACGCCACGCTGCTGTAGTTTCTGACAAACCTATTATAAATGCTGGAGATGGATCAAATCAACATCCAACACAATGCCTTTTAGACCTTTACTCAATAAGAAAAACACAAGGGACATTAGAAAACCTAAATCTTTTCCTTGTGGGAGATTTAAAATATGGCCGAACAGTGCACTCTTTACTAATGGCAATGGCTCAATTTAATCCTGTTTTTAATTTTGTTTCACCACCAAGTTTACGTATGCCACAAGAATACAAAGACCACTTGGATGAATTAGGAATAAAGTACTATGAACACGATACTCTAAACGACAACATCAACCATGCCGACATTATTTACGTTACGCGGGTACAAAAAGAAAGATTCTCAGAACCAATGGATTACGAAAAAGTAAAAAATAGCTATATTTTAAAAAATGAAATGCTGGCTAACACAAAACCAAACCTCAAAATTTTGCATCCACTACCACGAGTAAACGAAATAAGCACTGATGTTGACACAAATGAAAAAGCATACTATTTCGATCAAGCAGAAAATGGAGTTTATACCAGAATGGCTATAATAGCAATAATGTTGGGACTTAAATAATTTATAGTAATATTAAAATTTATTATCATGAAAAGTGAATTAACAGTAAAAGCAATTGAAAATGGAACAGTAATTGACCATATTCAAGCAAAAAATTTATATAAAATCATTTCTATACTTGGTATCGAAAATATTAACACCGAAGTTTTTATCGGCAACAATCTAGACAGTAAAAAATATGGCAAAAAAGCTATTCTTAAGATTTCTGATAAGTTCCCATCAATGGAGGATGTCAATAAAATTGCTCTGATAGATCCAAATGCAGTAATCAACATAATTAAAAACTTTAAGGTAGTTGAAAAAAACCGTGTTGTTTTACCTCAAAAAATCGAGAAATTTGTTAAATGCATTAATCCAAAATGTATTACAAATCATGATGATGTTGAAACAAATTTTAGAGTAGTAAAAAAAGACGGAAAAATTGAGTTAAAATGTTTTTATTGCGAAAAGACCACTGGTCAAAACAATATTCAAATAATATAATAGTTAAGTTAAAAGACTAAAAGTAATATTATGTTAAAATTAGTATCATCATTTGCTATTTGTTTATTGATAATTACAAATATAACAGCACAAAAAAGTACAAATATCGTGGACAACAACAATAAATTTGCATTTGAGCTTTTTTCTAAAATCTCCTCCACTGATACGACTAATGTATTTATTAGTCCAATAAGTATTTCAACTGCATTATCTATGACCTATGACGGAGCTAAAGGAAGAACTGCAAAAGAAATGCGAAAAACCCTTGGTTTTACACGCTCTAAAGAAGATTCTCATAAAGAGTTTACCAAGCTTCTATCACATTATAGAAACAATAAAGTTTCATTCTTCACAATCGTTAATGCTGCATTTGCCCAACAAAAATATAATTTTTTAGAATCCTATTTTGATTTATTAAAAGATTATAATGCTGTTATTAAGCAGGCTGATTTTATGGATGATATAAAAAGAGAGCAAGCCCGAAATGAAATTAATCAATGGGTTATGGATAACACAAATAACAAGATTGAAGAATTATTAGATAAAAGTGCTGTTGACAAAATGACTCGTTTAATTTTATTAAATGCTATCCATTTCAAGGCAGACTGGAAACATGCATTTCCAGAAGACAAAACTCGACAAATGATATTTCATCATCCTAACCGACAATATATCGCAGCATTTATGCATCTACGACGAAATTTCAAATACCATTCAGATAATAACCTAACAGTTTTAGAACTCCCATACAAAAATGATGATGCTTCTTTGTTTATTTTATTACCATCTGAAAAGTGTCATATTGATGATTTTATTAATAATTTCGATTATAGTCAATTTGATGAACTAAGTAAGTCATTAACAGATACAAAAATTGACTTACTCATACCAAAGTTTAAAATTGAAGCAAAATACAAATTAAAAAAGACCCTTATAAGCTTGGGTATGGAAACTGCATTTACAACAAAGGCGAATTTTAAAAACATGACAGGTCGAAGCGATTTAATGATAGATGATGTTATTCACCAATCATTTATCGAAATAGATGAAAAAGGAACAGAAGCTGCTGCGGCAACAGCAGTTGTGGTCAGACAAAAGTCTGTACCGCAAGTTACCTACGTTAACCTAAATCGTCCTTTTGTGTTTATCATTAAAGAAAATTATAAAAATTCAATATTATTTATTGGTAAATTTATGAACCCATAAAATTAGGTTTGAAAACATGAAGAAACAATTTTTAATACTAATACTAATTACAACTACAATTGTTGCAAATGCACAATTTGGTTATAAAAACTCGTTAGACCCTATTGATGGAGTTGAAATAAAATATAAAGTCGTAAATGAAAAACTTTTCGACAAATCAAGCCCTGCACAATTGCGGTTCAAATTCAAAAACACTAATGAACACGACATCAAATTAAACTTTGAAATAGAGTATCAAATGGATTTTACTAAAAAATATCAAAGTGGAAATATTGAAATCGATATCCCTAAAAAAGCAGCAAGAACAGGCAAAATGCACGGTATGGTTTTCGAAATTCAGTCTAATGACAAAAATATTTTCGAATCAGATGATGCTGAATGGTTTTTTACTATATTTGAAGTCGAAAAAAAATGAAAAAGTTGTAGTAACAGGTAAAAATAATATAAACTTAAATTAATTTGAATTATGAAAAGATTAATGTATTTAATATTGCCAGCAATTATGTTTGTTGCGTGCAATAATCCAGAGCAGACGAAAAAAGAAGTAACAGAAGACAAAGATTGTCAAGAAGAAATTGAACAAACAGATCGCCTTTGTCGCCAAGAAGCAATTACAGTAGATGTTTTATTAGAAAACATAGAAGAAAAAGTTGACCAAGAAGTTATTGTTCATGGAAAATGCACTCATATTTGTGATCATTCAGGAAAAAATATTTTCGTAAACTCTCTGGAAAACGAGGATTTAGTAATAATTGGTAAAGCTTGTGAGGAAATCGAAAAATTTGATAAAGATCTTGAGGGAAAACAAGTTATTGTTAAAGGTAAACTTATTGCAGTAAAGGCTGAGGAAGGAACCGAAATTGAAGTTCATCACGATATAAAAATGAATTATTATATTGAAGTAACTAAGCTCAATTCATGTTGTACGGGAGAACTTGAAGGCGACAAAACACACGAACACGAGCACGAACACGACTGCGATGGTGAACATCACCACGTAGAGTAATAATACAAACAAATCAATTAATAAAAAAAACCTCTTATCGAGGTTTTTTTTATTAATTTTGCTTTTAATTATGGGAAATAAAGTTGCATTTTACACTCTAGGTTGCAAATTAAATTTTGCCGAAACTTCAACCATATCTCATTTTTTTGAAAAAGAGGGATACAAAATCGTTGCATTTAAAGAATTTGCAGATGTTTATGTGATTAATACCTGTTCGGTAACGGCCAATGCGAATAAAAAAAGTAGAAATGCAGTTTCTCGAGCTAAAAACAAAAATCCAGACGCAATAATAATTGCCACTGGTTGCTACGCTCAATTAAAACCAGAAGATTTTACTAATATTACAGGCATAGATTATATTATTGGAGCAAACGATAAAGATAAAATTGCAACAATAATCAAAAGCATAGAAAAAAAAGAAACATCCGTATTAATTACTACAGACCATAAAGATATGACAAGGTTTTTTTCGTCAGCTTCTTATGGCGAACGTACCAGATCTTTTTTTAAAATTCAAGATGGTTGCGACTATTTTTGTGCATATTGTACTATCCCATACGCCAGAGGAAGAAGCAGAAATGAAAGTATCGCAAACTTAATTATACAAGCAAAAGATATTGCAAAAAAAGGAATTAAAGAAATTATTCTTACAGGAGTAAATATTGGAGATTTTGGAAAAAGCACTAATGAGTCATTTTACGATCTTTTGCAAGCTTTAACAAAAATAGAAGGTCTCGAAAGAATAAGGCTGAGCAGCATAGAACCAAACTTGTTAACTGATGCGATAATTGAATTAGTTGCTCAAAACAAAAAAATAATGCCTCATTTTCATATCCCTTTACAATCTGGAAGCGATGCAATGCTTAAAATGATTAAAAGAAAATATGACACAAATTTATTCCGCAAAAAAATCGAAAAAATCAGATTAAACTTGCCGAATGCATTTATTGGCATTGATTTAATTGTAGGATTAAATGGAGAAACAGATGCTTTATTTACAGAGACAATCAATTTTATAAAATCTCTTGATGTTTCGTTTATTCATCATTTTAAGTATTCTGAAAGAGAAGGCACACCAGCAGTAAAATTTACTCCTAAAACAAATTCTCATACCAAAGACAAAAGAGCAGAGACAATAACAAATATCAGCAAGTTAAAACATAAAGAGTTTCAAGATAAACAAATAGGTACAAAACATGTTGTACTATTTGAATCATCAAGAAAAGACAATACAATTTTTGGATTTACAGACAATTACATAAAAGTTGCTACACAATACAAAAAAGAACTTATAAACACTATAAAAAAAGTAGAAATAACTGGTTTTGTTGATTCAGATACTATGTCAATTAAATTTATTTAGGATAAATATATGGAATTAAAATCATTAACACTAAAAGTAGCTGAAATAGCAAAACATGCAGGCAAAATAATCAAGGATAACTTAGGTCAAATTTCTTCATCGTCTATTGAGACAAAAGGCTTAAACGATTATGTAACAGATATAGATAAAGCTTCAGAAGAATATATTGTTACTGCATTAAGCAAACTAATTCCAGAATCTGGCTTTATAGCAGAAGAAGGAACATCTGATAAAATTGGCGAAACATATAATTGGATAATCGACCCACTTGATGGGACAACAAATTTTATTCACGGATTTTATCCATTTGCCGTTAGTATAGCCTTAATGAAAAAAGAGACGATTATTAGCGGTGTAGTTTATGAAATAGGTTTAGATGAATGCTTTTATGCCTGGACAGACGGCGGTGCATGGTTAAACGGAAATAGAATTACGGTTTCTACCAAATCAATTTTTAAAAATTCATTATTAGCGACAGGTTTTCCATATCAGGCTTTTGAACAACTTGACAACTATATTGAGCTATTAAAATATTTAACAAAAAACACACAAGGTCTTCGCCGTCTTGGTTCAGCAGCAACCGACATGGCTTATGTGGCTTGCGGTCGCTTTGATGGATTTTACGAATACGATCTTAAATCCTACGATGTTGCAGCAGGATGTATATTAGTTATTGAAGCAGGTGGTAAACTCAGCGATTTTTCTGGAGGCAATAATTTTATTTTTGGTAAAGAAATTGTTGCATCAAATCTCAAAATATTTAAAGATTTATCAACAATTATAAAACAATACATGAAACATTAACAATTATTTAAAAAAAATTATCGCATACAATCAAAATAATCCGTATATTGCATAAAGTAAAAACTATAGCTATGAGAACAATAATAATAATTTTGAGCTTTTTATTTATAAGTCTCACCTCGGTTAGCCAACTCGAAGTTTATTTTATGTATTCGACTTTTAATTCACCTGATGGTCCTTATATTGAGACCTATCTTAGCACAATTGGC
>JAQUBO010000146.1 GCA_028686735.1 Bacteroidales bacterium | reverse complement strand
AAGCGATTGACATATATATAGAGTCTCCTTTTATAATACATTTGTGTTTTATGCTTTTATATGGAGTAAAGCGATTCCCGTCTATGAGTAAAAGCTCAGGATTGATTTTTAGTTTGTCAATTGCACGATGCATTGCAAGAAACGAGGCGTTTAGAATGTTTATTTTATCAATTTCAATATTATCGACAACTCCTACTGCAAAATCTAAAGCATCTTTTTCGATTTGGTCTCGTAATTTGTAACGAGTTTTTTCATTTATTTTTTTTGAGTCGTCTAAAGTTTCATTTTGGTAGTTTTTTGGTAAAATTACTGCTGCAGCATAAACAGGTCCTGATAGGCAACCTCTGCCAGCTTCATCACAACCAGCTTCTAATATTTTTGAGTTATATTTGCTTTTAAGCATTTTTATTATGTTGAATTTCTGTAATAACTTTTTCAATACATTTCCAGAAACGTTCAGCAGATTTGTCCCATGAGAAGTTTTCTCTTTGTATTCTTCCTTGATCAATTAGGTTTAGCCTTAAATTTTCATCGTTTGTAATTAATTCCATATTTTCTGCTACTTTTTTGTAGTCGTATGGTGAGCAGCTTAATGCAGCATTGCCAACGACTTCGGGTAACGAGGTTGTGTTTCCAGCAATAATTGCTATTTCAGCGTGCATTGCTTCAACTAATGGTATCCCAAAACCTTCAAAGTATGGAATAAAAACAAGAGCCAAAGCTCCACCAAGAACAAGACGCAATTCATCCAACTCTAATCTACCTGTGAATATTACATCATTTTTATGTTTCATTTTGGTAAGAGTGTTGTTTATTTCGCCCGTAAGGTGCATGGCCGACCCTATAATAATGAGTTTTTGATTATAATTTCCAGAGTTTTTAAATATCTCAAATGATTGTAGTAGTCCAGGAATATTTTTTCGCGGATTTAATGCTCCAATAAAGACAAAATAGTCGTTTCCTTTAGTGTGCTTGGCTTTGATGGCATTTTTCTCTTTTTTATTTAATGGGATAAAGGCACTATTAGCCCCATTATAAAATACATCTATTTTGTCTGGATTTATATTGTATGTTTTTGCAATATCGGATTTTGAATATTCAGATACTGTGCCAAGACGAGTAGCCTTTTTGGCAAAACGCTTGTAAAAATAGTTATTATATTTTCTAACCCAAAATGGTAATTGATGAGGATTATGATGAAAGTTTATGTCGTGAATAACTGCAATTTGCGGAATTTGTGTTTTTAACGACAGCATCCCATCAGGCGAAATAAATATATCTGCTTTTATTTTTTTGAGAGTTCTGGGGATAGTAAACTCAAACCATAAATACCATAAAAAAGGATGTCGAGTAGGTAAGCCAACGACAATGGGAATAATATTATCTGAGCTTATAAACGACTCGTCATATTTGCGATCAAAAATATAATAAAATTTATGTTCTGGATGTTGTTCTGCAATGCGGCGTAAAGTCTCAAAACTGAACCAGCCAATGCCTTCAAGTTTGTTTTTAAGTAATAATCTGGTGTTTACTGCAATATTCATTATAATAATCCTATTTGTCTTATTTTTTCTAAATCACGTGGGGTATCAATACTAATACTTTCGTGCTCTGTGAAACCAATTTTGATTTTATAGCCGTTTTCAATCCAACGTAGTTGCTCGAGACTTTCAGCAATTTCTAAAGAAGATTGTGGTAAAGCTGTAATGGACTTTAGGATATCTTTTCGGTAGCCGTAAAGACCTATGTGCTTGTAATAGAGGTGCTTTGAAACCCAGTTTGTGTTTTTGTGTTTACTAAGATATGGTATAGGCGACCTTGAGAAGTAAATTGCTTCTTTATTTTTTGAAATCACGACTTTTGGTTTGTGCGGATTAAAAATATCGTCTTTATTATTTATTGGTTTTACAAGAGTCGCGATTTGAGTTCTTTTTAATTTAAAACATGATTTTATTTCATTAAGCTGTTCAGTTTTGATAAAAGGTTCGTCTCCTTGTATATTAATTATAATATCATAAGTTTTGTTTTCTAGTAACTCAATTTTATCAATAGCCTCAGCACATCTGTCAGTACCACTTTTGTGCTTTTTTTTTGTCATAACCCCTTTTCCTCCAAAACTTTGCACTTCTAATAAAATTCTCTCATCATCAGTAGCAATATATACCTCCGAAAATACTTTTTTTGCCTGTATGTAAACATTACGAATCATTGTTTTGCCATTAATGTTTATAAGTGGTTTGCCAGGAAACCGTGTAGAGGCATATCGAGCAGGTATTATCGCAATAAATTCCATATAGTAAATTAAAAATTTGGTTAAAAATAAGAAATTTATACATCAATAATAATATTTTATTCGAATAATACATTTAATTTTGTGATTATGAATAAATCACTTAATAACAATATTAAGAAAATCCGACCACGCAAAGTTATTTTGCCAATATTCTTAGGATTAGGAATAGTGGGTTGGTTTATTTATAGAGATTTTGATAAAATAGAGTTTTCGGCCTTGGAATTTTCATATTACTCTCTCTTGTTTATTGGTTTGGCATTTTTAATGATGATTTTGAGAGATTTAGGATATATAGTGCGTTTGAGGATTTTGTCGTCTAATGAATTAAGTTGGTTAAAATGCTTGCGAATAATATTATTGTGGGAATTTGGTTCGGCAATTACTCCTTCGGCAGTTGGAGGTACTGCTATTGCTACAATATTTATATGGAAAGAAGGACTTACTTTGGGTAAAAGTACATCGATAGTTGTTGCTACTTCTTTTCTGGATGAATTATATTTTAGCTTGATGTTTCCTTTGATATTTATTATTTTTAGTAGAACAGAGCTTTTTCATGTAGTTGGCTCATCATTTCTGGCTGATCAATTTTTGCTTCTTGCTTTGATAGGATATGGCGTTAAATTACTTTGGACTATATTGATGGGGTATTCGATCTTTATTAATCCTCGGTTTATGGCATCTATTGTAAGGAGGTTTTTTAAATTTAGATTTTTAAGAAAATGGAAAAATGCCGCAAATAATATGGCAGAAAATTTTGAAATATCTAATCGTGAGTTTAAAACAAAGAATTTTAAGTTTTGGTTAAAGGCTTCTTTTGCAAGCTTTATCTCGTGGACTTCTCGATATTGGGTGCTTAATTTCTTATTAATTGCTTTATATTATTCTTTAAAATATGACGTATATGCACAGTTATTAAGTGTGCAAGATCATTTCCTTATTTTTGCCAAGCAATTAATTATGTGGATTATGATGTTGGTTATGCCAACACCTGGGGGTAGTGGATTTGTAGAGACAATTTTTAATTCGTATATGGTAGAGTTTGTACCGGTTACAGGCTTTGTGGTAATAATGGCACTGGTTTGGCGAATGGTTACTTATTATCCATATTTATTTATTGGAGTTTTTCTTGCTCCAGCATGGGTTAATAAAAATTTTAAGAAAATTAAACTAAAAAAACGAAGGACTGAAAAATAATCTTTTATACATTTGTAAAAATACAAAATATTATGGAAATAATTGGATTTGCTTGTGATCATGCTGGATTTATACTTAAAAACAAACTTATTGATTTTGTGAGAACTCTTGGATATCAAACTAAGGATTTTGGCACTTGGTCTCTTGATAGTAGCGATTATCCCGACTTTGCTCATCCACTTGCAAAAGCTGTTGAAAATAACGATTGTTATTATGGGATTTCTATTTGTGGTAGTGGTAACGGTATAAATATGACCGTTAATAAACATCAGGGAATTCGATCGGCTTTGTGCTGGAATAAAGAAATATCAGAACTCGCACGACTACATAATAATGCAAATATTTGTGCTTTGCCTGCAAGATTTGTTTCCGAAGAATTAGCAATAGAAATAGTAGAAGTTTTTTTAAAGACTAACTTTGAAGGCGGACGACATATTAATAGAATAAATAAAATTCCTCTTTGTTAAATAGTCTTTGCAAGAACCGGGTTTATTGACAGACACTATTTAATGTTATATCTAAATTAGTCATTATATCTAATTTCGGCTATTAAAAGTTTGTCAAATTCCTTTTTGCCAAAATACCATCGATTAAGCATATAGCAAAACAATGTTACCTTATTTTGGATAAAACCACATCTTGTTACTCTTTGTATTTCTTAACTTTGCCTTGCAAATACAAAAAACAATTACAAGATCCAATAGGGCATTTTGTAATTAAGTTGGTATAACATTGCGTATTTATTTAGTTTTATATAATTCTTCTACGCTTACCTTTTCGACTTTCATTCCATCCTTTAAGATTTTGGAAATTATGCTATACGGAGCTGTAACCACCTCTTCGTCAGGTTGTAATCCTTCGGTTATTTGGATGTAATACGCATCTTGAATACCAGTTGTTACAATTTTTTTTGTAATTGTTCCATCTTTGAAAACAAATACTACCTCTTGAAGATTAGAAATATCTTTTGATGTGTTCTCTTGCGAGCTATTATCCTTGGTTTGATCTGCTGTAATATTTGTATGAGCCGAATCAATACGAGTAGTAACTGCAGATATTGGGACAGATGGCACATCGTAAACCGTTTTAGTATTAATATCTACCGTCGCCGACATTCCTGGTCTAAAAGGGTATGCGTTTTCATCGGTTATAAGGTCTTTATACGATTTGGGTAATATTCTTATTTTAACTTTAAAATTAGTAACCTGATCGACTGATAGTCCACTTGTGGATGCTGAGTTTGCAATTTCGGTTACAATTCCTTTAAATATCCTTTTTAAATATGCATCTACCTGTATATCAACGCTATCACTAAGTTTAATCTTAACAATATCATTTTCGTTAACATCCACAATTACTTCCATTACATTAAGATTTGCAATTCTCATCATCTCTGTTCCTGCCATCATTTCTGTTCCAACAACCCGTTCGCCAATTTCGATATTTAGTGCAGAAACTGTTCCGTCCATTGGTGCATATACGCTTGTTTTTCTTAAATTTTCTTGAGCTTCTCTAATTGTTGCTTGCGAGCTTATAAGTGCAAAGTTTGCTGATGTAACACTTGCCTCTGCGGCTTTTACATCAGCTATTCCCATTTGGTAAGCGGCAAGAGTATTTTCATACTCGGCTAAAGAAATAACGCCGTCTTCGTAAAGAGCTTTATTACGATTAAAAGATAATTCGGTTTGGTTAAATTGTGCTTTTACTTGTTCTAGTCGTGCTTTGCTGTTGATTAAGTTTGCATTTGCAGAGTTTCCAGCAGCAATGGTTCTTTCTACTGCCGACTCGTAAATGTCTGGTTTAATCTTTAATAAAAAATCGCCTTTTTTAACTGAGTCGCCTTCTCGTACTGCAAGTTCTACAATTTCTCCCGAGACATCAGGACTTAACTTAATGTCCATTTCGGGTTGTATTTTCCCACTTGCGGTAACTACTTCGCTAATATTTCTTTTTGTAACAACTTCTGTACTTATTTTATGAAGATTTTCATTTCCAAACCAGTTGGATTTTTTTCCTATTATTAAAACAACAATAATTACTAAGGCAAATATTATAGACCATTGAGTAATTTTCTTTTTTCTTTTAGGATTATGTGTTTTTGCGTTTTTGTTCATGCTTTGTTTGGATTAAATTTTAATGGTAATGCCTCTATAAAAGTCAAGAATCTTTAGCTTGAAAATATAGTCATATTTTGCACGTATTAACTCTGTTTGCGTTTTTGTGAGGCTGTTTTTTGCGACATTATAATCTGTTGAGTTTAATAATCCTTGCTCATATCGTTTTTGTGTGTATGAAAAACTAAGCTCCATTGCTTGTAAAGTTTTTTGTGTTGCAATAGTTTGTTTAAGTGCAGATTGTGCATCTGAATGTGCTTGTTGAATATTTTTGTAAAGATCTTTTTTTGCTTGATCTACCTGAAGCTCTGTTTGTTTTAAATATATTTTAGAATTATTAACATTTGTTTTGGTTTGCCAGCCATTGAAGATAGGAATGTTTAAATTAAATACAATAGCTGTGCTGGCATTGTCTTTTAATTGGTCCGAAAAAGCTTTTGTAGCGTAGGTATAATCAAAAGAGTATTGATAAACATCTAAAACATTTCCTGTGTTATCAGTGGCAAAACCAGATAGATATGGAGTTCCCATATTTATTTGATCAATTGCTTTAGCTGCACTTGAGTATCCTGTTCCGTATGATGCACTCATACTAAGTTGTGGATAAAAAGAGCCTCTAGCAATGGCCAAATTGCGTTCAGAACTAAGATAATTTAGTTTTGCATATTCAATTTCGGGCATTTTTTGTAAAGCCTCTGAGTAAATTTGATCTATACTTAAAAGAGCAGATTCTGTGTCTATATTAGTAATATCTGGGCGAATTATAGAAAAAACAATATCGCTTTCAAGCTCTAGTATTTGCATTAATGTAAGTGTTGCCAAACTTAGTTGGTTTTCATAATTTACAATATTTAATTCTTCATTTGCTAATTGTGCTGAAATTTCATATTTATTTTGCTCTGGCAGACTACCACCATTAACTAATTTTATTGTTTGCTCTAATTGTTGTTCGGTGATTGCCATTTGTTGTTGAGCAATATCTACAAGATCCATCGAATACAAAACATTAAGATATGCTGATGCAATAGCAAGACTAATATTGTTTTTTGTTTGTTCTAAAAGCAAAAAACCAGCTCTTTGATCTATTTCTGCCTTCTTAATAGTATTGTATTTTTGCATCCCGTTAAATAAAGTTAGAGATGATGAGACTTGAAAATTTGAGGATGAGAAATTGTCAGTTGAAAAATCATTGGTGTAGCGATCTACACTGCGTCCAAGGGTAAAATTCTGACTTGCACCAGCATTTAATCCAGGTAGTAGTGATAGTTTTGATTGTTGTAATTGATTGTTGTTTATTGTAACGTTTAGTTCCTGAGTTTTAATCTGTATGTTGTTGTCAAAAGCGTAGTTTATACATTGTTCTAAACTCCATTGTTCTTGTGCAGAAACAGAGATAATTTGTGTTATTATGATAATAATTATTATTAGAAGGTGTCTTTTCATGTTTAAAATATTATGCTAATTTAGATATTATTTTTTTATTATCATTTATATAATGAAAAATTTAATGAAATTTTAACAAAACTTGAAGCGATTAGCTTTGTGTCGCAGATGCTAATAGGTAATTGTGTGTTTTTTTAACTTTGAATAATATCTATCTGAAAATTTTATTTTTGTAACTTCAGAATATTGACAATGTTGTAAATAATATGAGTTAGAGGAGAATATAGCTTGACACAATAATATGTGTTACTAAAACTTCTTTTTGTAAAAGTGACAGTAAGGATTTGCCCCTGTTTTTGAGTAATAATCTTGGTGAGATTCTTCAGCAGGATAAAAAGTGTCAGCAGGAGTTAATCGTGTTACAACTTTATACCCTTTTTGTTTTAATATTTGTATTAATTGTTTGGTAATTTCCTTTTGTTTTTCGTTAGTGTAAAAAACTTCGGAGCGATATTGATTACCCACATCAGGTCCTTGACGGTCAATTTGTCCTGGATCGTGTATTTCAAAAAATAGTTTTGCAAGATCTTTAAAAGATGTTTTACTAGGATCAAATACAACTTGTACGGCTTCGGCATGTCCAGTATTTGTATAACACACATCTTGATACGTTGGGTTAGACGTTTTTCCGCCAGTGTAGCCAACTTCGGTTGAAATAACTCCTGGCACAAGTTTTAGATGATGTTCTACTCCCCAAAAACAACCAGCAGCAAAAATTGCAGTTTCGTAATTGGCAGTATCTTTTGTTTGAATTTCGGATGGTTCAAAATTGAGTGAGATTGAGTTTACACAATGTCGGGTATTAGCAGGGGTAAACCCTTCTCCAACAAAAACATGTCCGAGGTGTCCACCACAATTAGCACAGATTATTTCTGTTCGTACTCCGTCTTTATCAGGAATTTGTTTCACTGCCCCTTTTATGGCATCATCAAATGCTGGCCAGCCACAGCCTGCATCAAATTTATTGTCAGACTTAAATAATGGGGTATTGCATTGCTTACATTTGTATATTCCAGTTTCATAATGAGTATCGTAAATGCCTACGAATGGAGCCTCAGTGCCTTTGTTTATGATTATTCTTTTTTCTTCAGAACTTAATTTGTTGTATTCCATATCTGTATTTTTGTTTTGACAACTAATGTTAATAGAACTTGCAAGTAAAATTAGTATAATTGAAATTTTCCTCATCATTTTTTTATTTTATAACAAATTTGGAGCTTAAAAGTTCTACATAGTTCTTGTAGGTGTATAATAAGTCAGGCTTTCAGCCTTTTTTCGATTTATTCTTATATTATGATTTTTTATTTGCCTATAATTAGTTTTCTTGCGGGCACTAATTAGTTTTTGTTGATAATAAAAAACAAAATTTATTAAGTATATTTAAATAAAATATCTTAGTTTTGTGCTGAACTTTTGGTTTTATACAAGTACCTAATAATTAGACAATTAACAATGAGCGATCAGATAAAACATGAATGTGGAATTGCAGTCTTGCGATTATTAAAACCTTTATCATATTATCAGGAGAAATATGGATCTTGGCGATATGGTATTAATAAGTTGTATTTGTTGATGGAGAAGCAGCATAATCGCGGACAAGATGGAGCAGGAGCACTTAGTCTTAAATTAAATCCACCACCAGGTTTAAAATATATTTCACGTACTAGATCGGTACATACAAGTCCGATAATTGATTGTTTTAATCAGATATATTCCTCAATTGATACTGAGTTTACTAATAATCCAGATAAATTAAATGATGTTGTTTGGGCAAAAGATAAGTTGAGATTTGCAGGAGAACTCTATATGGGGCATTTGCGCTATGGTACTTTTGGTAAAAATAATGTTGACTTGGTTCATCCTGTGTTGAGGGTTAGTAATTGGCGTTCAAAGACTCTCGCCTTGGCCGGAAATTTTAACCTTACAAATGTAGATGAATTGTTTAATTATCTAATAAATTTTGGACAACATCCTAAAGAATATTCCGATACTGTTACCGCATTAGAACTAATTGGATTGTTTATGGAGGAGGAAAATCAAAAATTGTTTAGAGAGTATAAAAATCAAGGATTTAGTAATTATGAAATTAGTAATCTTATTGAAGAAAATATTGATATTGCCAAAGTTCTAAGAGAGGCTACACATAATTGGGATG